>DATFHI010000133.1:0-9863 GCA_035248525.1 Fimbriimonadaceae bacterium
TTCAATATCGCAGGCCGCAAAAAGCCTTGCGATTCCTGAGGCGGCAGTACAAAAGGCTCTATCGGCTGGATATGTAGATGAGGAGTTGGCGGCAGCTCTTGCCGAAGCTCAACGACACGTAGGCGTCGACCATGTTGATGTCCCCAGCATCGGCAACAAGATCAACGTTCCCCTCGAGCAGATCAAGAAGATGAGCAATGAGAAACCAGAAGTCGTTGCGATGCTGATAAAGAGCTGGCTTCTGGAAGAAGGAATTAGACGATGAGAAAGCGACAAGAAGAGTTGACGATGAAACAAAAGGCGGCCATCATGCTGATGGTGCTGGGGCCGGCATCTTCAGGCAACGTAGTCCGCCACTTGGAAGAGGACCAGATCGAGACGCTTTCCCTGGAACTCGCTCGACTGGACAAAGTCACTCCGGAGCAGCGAGAAGGCGTTATTCGGGAATTCTATGAAGTCGCCATCGCCCAGGATTACATCGCCGAAGGCGGCGTTGAAAATGCTCGACGGGTCCTTGAAGAGGCTTTTGGAAACGAGCGGGCGGAGGAAGTCATCAAGCGTATCGTGGCCGCCATGCAGGTGGTTCCGTTCGAGTTTTTGAAGAAGGCCGATCCGGCACAAGTCCTGAGCTTTATCCAGGATGAGCATCCGCAAACCATTGCTCTGATCCTGGCATACATGCCGATCAACAACGCCGCTTTGATCCTGTCCAAGCTGAACAGCGAACTCCGCGCGGACGTCGCGGCCCGAATTGCAATGATGGAGCAGACTCCGCCGGAGGTTATCCGGAGAGTCGAACAGGTTCTCGAAAAGAAAGTGTCGAGCCTGATCAGCCAAGAAATGACGCAAGCCGGGGGCCCGAAGGCGTTAGTCGACCTGCTCAACCGTGTGGACCGCTCAACCGAACGGCTGATCATGGATTCCCTCTCTGAGAGCAGCCCCGAGTTGGCGGATACGGTCAAGAACATGATGTTCGTGTTCGAAGACATCGTTCAGCTCGAAGATCGCGCCATTCAATCGATCATGAAGGAAGTCGACATGAAGGAATTGGCGACGGCGCTCAAGGGCACACCTGCGGAAGTTCAAGAAAAGATTTACAAGAACATGTCCGAGCGCGCGGTGGCAATGCTCAAGGAAGACATGGAATTCATGGGCCCAGTTCGACTCAGAGTCGTCGAAGAAGCTCAACAGAAGATCGTTTCCATCATCCGCAAGTTGGAAGAAACTGGCGAAGTCGTGATCGGTCGTTCTGGCGAGGAGGACGTCCTTGTCTAGCGGCAGCATTTTGCGGGGTGAAATCGCAGCGACGTCATTCACTGCGATTCTTCCCAACCTGATGCCGACCGACCTGCAAGTCGCGGTTCGCCGGGAAGGCAAGGGTGGACGGACTATTCAAGCAATCGAGAACCTGCGTCAGGCTTCCATGAATTCCGGCTACGACGACGGGTTTGCGAAGGGTGTTGAGCTTGGACTGATCGAGGGAGAGCAACGTGCTTATCGCGAGGCTTATGACAAGGCTTACCAAGAAGCTCAATCCAAGAACGAACAATTGATTTCACAGTTTGCTGATGAGTTGGGTGACATCGTTGCCTCAGTTCTAAATGCATTGCGACATTGGACGGAAGCCTCCGAAGAGAAGCTAACTGACTTTGCATCTGAGATCGCTCGGCGAGTGCTTGTTTCGGAATTGAATGTTTCCCGCGAATCAATTCTCGCAATCGTGAAGGAAGCGGTGGCTGAAGTCACTCATTCCGAGCATGCCCGGATATGTGTTAGCCCCGTTGATTGTCCGCTTATTGAAAAGCATCGAGAAGAAATTCTGAGCGCGACGAGCTCCATCAAGTCTCTTGCGATTGTTTCATCTCCGTCTATTCAGGGCGGGTGCCGAATTGAAACCGACGGCGGCCAAATCGATGCCACATTGGATGGGAAGCTAGCCCAACTGGACGATGAACTTGGAGAGGCGGCATGATCGTTGAATCCAGGTTCAAAAAGCTGTCGGCGGCGATTGAGCGCACATCGTGGATTCAAATCTCAGGCCGGGTAACCCAAGTTGTAGGCCTGGTGATTGAATCTGCCGGTCCAAATGCGCGCATCGGCGACGTTTGTCTGATCCACACCGAACGGGAAGGAGTCGTCCAAGCTGAAGTAGTCGGTTTCCGCGGAGATCGCACCCTCCTGATGCCACTTGGTGAGCTTTCAGGAGTGCGCGCGGGCAACCTAGTCGAAGCAACCGGACACTGTCTCCGCGTGCCTGTCGGACCAGAGCTTTTGGGTAGGGCCATAGACGGACTTGGAGAGCCGATCGACGGACTAGGCGCGCTTCATTGTGCCGAGCGCTATCCCATCATTTCCGCCCCACCGAATCCCCTTCAACGCCGAATGATCGACAAACCGCTCAGCACCGGGGTTCGTGCGATCGATGGCATGCTGACGATTGGACAAGGTCAGCGCATGGGAATTTTTGCGGGCTCTGGCGTGGGTAAAAGCACGCTGCTGGGAATGATCGCGAAGAATTCAGAAGCGGATGTGAATGTAATCGCACTGGTCGGCGAACGCGGCCGCGAGGTAAATGAGTTCATCCACCACGATCTCGGCGAATTGGGCCTCCAAAAGAGCGTTATAGTTTGCGCCACTTCCGAACAACCGGCGATGGTGCGCATCAAAGCCGCCCTTACTGCGACCTCGATTGCCGAATATTTCCGCGACCGGGGACTCAATGTTATGCTAATGATGGACTCGGTGACTCGCTTTGCGATGGCTCAGCGAGAGGTCGGGCTTGCCATTGGGGAGCCGCCAAGCGCGAAGGGCTATACGCCGAGCGTATTTGCCTTACTTCCCCGCCTGATGGAGCGTTCTGGAACCAGCGATAAGGGCGCGATTACTGCTCTTTACACGGTTCTCGTCGAGGGCGACGACACCAACGAGCCAATCGCCGACGCGGCCCGGTCTATTCTCGATGGACACATCGTCTTGAATCGGAAGCTGACCAGTCGCGGACACTATCCACCCATCGATGTCCTTCAAAGCTTAAGCCGGACCATGCCGCTTACCTGCGGCCAAAAACAACTGTTGGAAGCCCGCGATATTCGCGAACTCCTCGCGGCTTATGCGGACATTGAAGACATGGTCAGCATCGGTGCCTATAAGGAAGGGGCAAAGCCCTTGGCTGACCGGGCCCTCCGAAGATGGGAACCCATCAACGAACTCTTGCGGCAGGACAAATCTGAATCTACTCCAATGCTCGAAACGCTGAGGCGCATGGAGGAGGTGCTGGATGAAGAAGTTTGAATTTCGATTGCAGAAGGTGCTGGACTTCCGGGCGGCCATGGAGGAAATGGCTAAGGATGCCTACCTCGATGCCCGTAACAAGCGAATTGAAGCGGAAGCGCTGATCACTGCCATCGAAGATCGACGGCGCGAAATCTTGGAAGGCACCGGCAATTCTCTTGCCGAGCGGCAGTCCACCGACGATCTTATGATCCGCCTGGACGACGAAAAACGCTCCCAAATGACGATCATCAGTGTTCTCCGCAGCGAAGAGGACAGCTTCAACTCTGAATGGATCAAAGCCAAGCAGGATCGTGAAGCGCTGGAGAAGCTCAGAGAAAAGGCTCAAGTGGACTACGATCTGGAGATTTCACGCTCAGAGCAAAAGGAACTCGATGAATGGTCGGTAACGCGGAGGTTGGCATGAAACCCTTGCAGCCATTGGGGCCGCAGCAGATGTTGGCGCGCCTTCAAGAGTTGCAAGCGCAATTCCCCACTCGGACGGCAGATCAACCATTCCCAAGCATCTCCCAACCCGCGGAATTGCAGGGAGAGATCACTCCAAGCGGTTCGTTTGCCCCGGTAAACCCATTCGTTGCGGACCCGGCCCTGAAAACCATAGTCACGCCGGACGAGCTACGTCCGATGATAACCCGAGTGGCAACAGAAAATGGGTTGGAACCCGCGCTGTTGGAATCGCTTGTGGAGGCAGAAAGCAACTTCAACCCGTCCGCCATATCCAGCAAGCGCGCCATTGGCCTGACCCAACTGATGCCCGACACCGCCAAGGAATTGGGTGTAGCCGATCCATTCGACCCGGCGCAAAACCTGCAGGGCGGAGCCAAGTATTTGGCGGGATTGCTAAAGCGATTCGGCAACGACCAGGAGAAAGCAATCGCGGCATACAATGCCGGCCCGGGCGCGGTGGAGCGGTTTGGTGGCATCCCTCCTTATCGAGAAACCCAAAGCTACGTTCAAAAGGTGCTCAGTTTGTACCGGAGTAAGAAAGCGTCATGAAGAAGGTTTTGTTGACCCTCATTCCTGTTATCCTGGCCGGAGTTGGGGTTGGAATATTTCTAATGACTTCGGCGAAGACTCCTTCCAAAAAGCAGGAAGCAAAGGCATCCGACCTTTATAAGGAGAAGAAGGACGAAGCTCCAATCGTTGCCGCAAAACCCAAAACTCCAGCAATCCCTCCTCCCACATCCACTACTCTTCTTACAGACTCCCCTGAGAAGGGTGAGCGCAAACTCGCCAAGTTGTGGAATGAACTCGAGGCGCCTTCCTTAGTCGCCATCACCAAGGATTGGAAAGACACGGACATCGCCGCGATTCTCAATCGAATGGACGCCGCCAAGGTGGCTGAATTCTTGAGTATCGCCGATCCAAAGAAAGCTTCCTCGATCAGCCGAGAGCTTCAAAAGATCGCCTCAAAGGTTCCGCCACCCCCTCAAAGCTGAGCGCCAGCGACGGATTTCTAAAGGCAATAAGTTCAATTTTGGGCATAAAATCTTTCGAAAATCCTATTTTGTGAATCCACCACGGGCACTTTAACCGTATCATCATTGCGGTGAGAAGAAATTGATGGTCAAAAAAGTCATCTGTGCCTTGGATACTCACGACCTCGAAGAGGCGATGCGCATCGTGCGCCGGCTTTCGCCGCACGTGGGAGCATTCAAGGTTGGACATGGACTCGTCTTGCCGCACGGATTGGAAGTTCTGGAACGATTGCGCGACGTCGGCGCATCCCGAATCTTTCTAGACCTCAAATTCCACGATATTCCCAACTCCGTTGCCCTCGCGGTTGGAGAAGCCGCTCGGCGCGGCGTCTGGATGATGACCATGCACATCTCCGGCGGTCCCGCAATGATGGCCGCCTCCGTAGCCGAAGCAAGAGCCTGGACGGAGGGCACGGGTCCATTATTGATCGGAGTTTCGGTACTCACTTCACTGGATCAACATGTTTTGACCGACCATCTTGGGATCAACCGCACTATCGAAGATCAAATGGTCTACCTTTCAAAGTTGGCGATGGATATGGACTTGGATGGCGTCGTGTGTTCACCAAACGAAGTGTCGGCAATTCGCCGGGCGATTAGCCACGGTTACATCGTGACGCCGGGAATCCGACTTCCAAATGCAGAGATCCACGATCAGAAGCGAACCGGAGAGGCCCTTCAAGCGCTCGCTTCGGGCGCGGACTATCTCGTAATCGGCCGCGCCCTAACGGCGAGCGAGAATCCTGAGAAGACGCTGGAAGCTATGGGATTTGAACCGGTAGCCTAAGCTTCTTGACTCCTTTCCAACGCGCGCTCATTGAATGGTTCGACGTTGCCCGTCGCCCGCTGCCGTGGCGGGAGACTTATGACCCCTATGCGATATGGGTGAGCGAAGTGATGCTTCAGCAGACCCAGGTCGCGACGGTGATTCCCTACTATCAACGTTGGATGGACCGCTTCCCCGACCTGCAAAGTCTAGCAACTGCGGACGAATCTGACGTGTTGGCAATCTGGCAGGGTTTGGGTTATTACCGGCGGGCTCGGACTCTCTTGGCGGCCGCCAAAGAACTGCAGGCCATGCCGGCCAGCCACGCCGAGTTGCTGAAGGTCGATGGAATTGGCCCGTATTCCGCCGGCGCAATCGCATCAATTGCTTATGGAGAACCGGTGCCCCTGGTCGACGGCAACGTGGAGCGGGTATTTGCACGCGTCACCGCAAATCGACAAACCGGCATGCAATTGCGGAAATCCGCTTGGGCGTGGGCTGAAACATCGCTGCTGAGATCCAAACCCGGAGATTGGAACCAAGCGTTGATGGAATTGGGAGCAACCATCTGCACACCCAAGCAACCTGACTGCGAGTCGTGCCCCATCAATCAATCTTGCGCAGCTTTTAGAGCTGGAATTCAGGACGAAATTCCCGTTCCAAAACCTCGTCGCCACTCAATCCAACTCGAGAGATCGATCGAAATCCTCACCTGCGGCTCAAAAGTCGGGATTCAACCCATTGAGGCCGGGGATTGGTGGCAAGGAATGTGGACATTTCCAACCGTACACGATGCATCTTCCTCAAGGTACATCGGGAACTTCACCCACGCCGTTACCCATCATCGAATCAAATTCCAAGTTTGGACGAGTACATTACCCGTGCTCGACCCTGCCCTTCGGTGGATCGAATCAAGCTGTTTAGCGGAAGTCGCCATGCCATCCCCACAACGGAAAGCATGGCGACTGTTTGAGAAGCAATTGCGAGAGCCTAGCCTCGACTTCGGCGACTAAACCACCAAATCAGGAGCACGATCGGGAGCCAAATCGGGGAGAAGACGAAGAGGAATACCCCGACGCTCCCCAACGTTCGGCCCGCTGCACTAAGTCCGGATACTGCGTTCGACCAGGCATCCTCCAACCAATTGGTGTTTTCTCTGGGCCGGTCAGGCTTTGGCCGTTCGGCCAGCGACAGGTTGATGGTTGATTCCGCGGCTTGCTCGCGCAAGGATTTGCGCTGCGCGTCCAGACTCTCGATCTCCTGTCGAACCTGGCTCAGCCGCTCCTTGACCGATAGAACTTCGCCGATCTTCTTCGTTGCTTTGAGCAGTTCGACGTACTGGTCTTCTTCCGCCCGCATCACTTTGAGTCGAGCTTCGGCATCGTAAACCTGCGCGGTCACGTCTTCCCCGGTGAGTTGGTCGTTTGTGACTCGTCCCAGTTTCCGAATACGATTGACGGCGGTTTCAAAGCTGCCGACTGGCACTCGGAACGTAAGTTCCGCCGTGGCCAGCGACCCTTCGTCGTTATTCTTTGAACTGCTCTCGACTCTCCCGCCAACCGCCTTGGCGATGGATTCCGCCTCCTGTTGAGCTTTTGGAACATCCTCCACCTCGACGCTCAAGTTGGCGGTCTTGATTTGAAACCGCGGTTGAGCGTAAATCTGGGACTTGGCAGAAGCTGGAGGTGGCGAAGCCGGAGTCTGCATAGACAGTGCGCCGTTGACAGATCCTCCTCCGCCAGCACGTTGCCTTCCTTCGAACTCCGAGAATCCGGTTTGCCGCTGATTATCGGAGTAAGCCTTCATCTTATCCTCAGTAGCGGCTGACGTCTGCTTGGCGGACTGCTTACTCTGAGCGAAAACTGGGAATAGGATCATTCCTAAAATTACGGTACAGGCGGCCCCAACTGCCAACTGCAATCCGGTGGCCGACCACCAAGGCTTCTTTGGCGCATTTTTGCGAAGAGCCTCCAAGGTGTCGGCGAGACCGGTTGGCTCGGGTTGCCAAATATCATCTCGAATCATCCTGGAAATCTGGCGAAGCTCAATTGCCTCAGCCTGAAGTTCAGGGTCATTCTCAATTGCGTGGAGCATTTCAATCCGCTCGGCATCCGTCAATTCGTTGTCGATAAATGCTTTAAGGTCGTCTCGCATGGTCATCGCGCCCCCTCTACGGTTTCGGAAAGCGATTTGCGCAGGTGGGCAAATGCATGGTGGAGTCGGGACTTGACCGTCCCGACGGGAATTCCGAGGACTATTGCCGCCTCTTCATAGGTAAGGCCCTCGGCCTCATGGAGGAGCACAACTTCCCGGTGTTCAGGACTCAATTTGCTCAGCGCATCCTGAAGGGCATGCCGGTTGATCAGCGTATCTTCATTGCGTTCACTCGATCCCGTATCGACGAGTTGTATAACTGGAGGCTCGCAACGACGCTTCCGAGCCATCCTGCGACATTCGTTGTGCGCTATGCCAAGAAGCCAAGTGGAAATCGAGGAAGCGCCTTTGAAATTAGCGATAACTCGCTGTGCAGTTAAGAAGGTTTCTTGCGCGGTGTCCGCCGCGGCATCCATTCCTACCCGCCTCGCACAAAACCGAAAAACCGTGTCGTAATGGTCCCGGGCGATTGCTGCGATGTCCTTCAATTCGCGCGAAGTACCCATGTTGGTAACTACCTGCATGATTGTGTCTCAGCAGGTGAGTGACACCCAGATTCAAATTCGTTCAAGACAAAATGGAAAAGTCGCCGGCACTCTGGGCCGGCGACTCTTCGATAGCTTTACTCTCGCGAATAGCCTGGACGATTCGGTTGTCCGCGCACACCGACGGCAGGGGGTGGCATAGGTCGGTCCGGCGGACCGCCGGCGCCTTTATCTATGCCGCCATCCACCTTCACAACCTCCATCAATCGGTCGAACTCGCCCGGATCCTTCGCTCGGGAACGGGCATCCTCCACCGTTACCAGCCCCTTTTCGACCAAAGTCGTGAGCGACTGGTCGAGGGTTTGCATCTTTTGGCGACCACCGGTCTGAATCAAAGAAGAGATTTGATAGGTCTTGTTCTCTCGAATTAAGTTTCGAACCGCGCTCGACGCTACCAAGACCTCAAATGCCGCCGCCCGCCCTCGGTTGTCCTTTCGCTTGACCAAAGTCTGGGAAATAACCCCAACCAAGTTCACCGACAGTTGCATACGGACTTGTTGCTGCTGGTGCATTGGGAATACATCGACGATTCGGTCCACGGTCTGGACGGAATCCACCGTGTGCAACGTGGCGAAAACCAGGTGGCCGGTTTCGGCGGCGGTGATCGCAAGGTGAATCGTTTCCAGGTCGCGCATTTCACCGACGAGAATGACGTCGGGGTCCTGTCGCAGCACGTATTTTAAGGCGTTTGCGAATGACTGCGTGTCGACTTCGAGTTCGCGCTGGTTTATCAGTGCAACGTGATTGTCATGGACGAATTCAACTGGATCCTCGACGGTGATAATGTGATTCCGCTGGGTGCGGTTAATCCGGTCGATCATCGCCGCCAGGCTGGTGGACTTTCCTGAGCCCGCCGGACCGGTTACCAAAACCAGGCCGCGGGGCCGATCGATAAAGTCGTAGCAAGCGGCGGGGAGCTGCAAATCCTCCATTGTCTGAATCTCGTACGGAATCACACGAAAAGCGGCCTGCATGTGGTTACGCTGCTGATATGCGTTACCTCTAAAGCGGCTTACGCCCTTGATCTCGTGTGCAAAATCCAGCTCCAAATCCCGGTCGAATCGCTCCATCTGCTCTGGGCGCAGCATGCCGGAGAGTTGCTCTCGAAATTCAGCATCGCTAAATTGCGGCTCATCCTCTAGCTGTTGCAGATCGCCGTGAACCCGTACGTAGATCTTGCCGGTGTCGCATTTGAAGTGCAGGTCAGATCCCTGCATATCGACGCAACGTTTGAGTAAATCGTTAATGCGCTGCACTGGCACCCTCCGCGAGACCCATATTGGTGGCTCGCCTTACAAAATCCTGAACGTTGGAGCATTTCGCGATGGCGTGATCGTAATCGATCTTCCCTTCCTTTAGCAGGTTCAAAAGGCATCCATCCAAAGTCTGCATCCCCAACTCCGCACCGGTCTGAATGTCCAGATAAAGCTGGTGGGTCTTGCCCTCTCGAACTAGCGTCCGAATTGCGGGGGTGGCGGTCATAACTTCAAACGCCGCAACCCGAGAAGAGTTGTCCTTGGTCGGGAGAAGCGTCTGCGAGATGACGGCCTGGAGCGTGACGCTAAGCTGCGTTCGAATTTGGGCCTGCTGTTCCGGCGAGAAGACGTCCACAATTCGGTCGATCGTCTG
>DATFHI010000134.1:0-18907 GCA_035248525.1 Fimbriimonadaceae bacterium
GAGGTGGTCATGTTCAAAGATGTATTTGAGCAGTTGAACCGGGAGCGCGCCGAACGCGGCGAGACTCTCTGGGCGAATCCTCGAAATGCGGCGGCTGGCGGACTTCGGCAACTCGACTCAAGAATGACGGCCCAACGCAAGTTGACCTTTTTCGCTTACGGGACTGGAGCGATCGAATTGGAAGGGGATGGCGGAAGAGCGCGCCGCAGACTTTCCGACAAACAGTCCGATGTTTTGGCCACCCTGCAGTCGCTTGGATTCGGAGTACGAAAGGAACCTAAGGTACTCCATGGAATCGATGCATTGCTGGAGTATGTAGAGGATGTACATGCCAAGCGGGCTACCCTCCCATTTGGAATCGACGGCGTAGTCATCAAGGTCAACTCCCTGGACGAGCAGGACCAATTGGGCTTTACTTCCCGGGGGCCAAGGTGGGCAACAGCCTATAAGTTCGCGGCGGAACAGGCATTTACAAGGCTCAATGCGGTCTTAACCCAAGTTGGGCGGACCGGCGCGGTGACGCCGGTTGCAGATCTTGAACCAATTGTCGTTGGCGGTGTGACTGTAACTCGCGCGACTCTGCACAATTATCACGAGCTTAGACGAAAGGATGTGCGGCCGGGCGACGTCGTGATTATCCAACGGGCGGGGGACGTCATTCCCGAAGTCGTCGGTCCTGTACTGGAGAAGCGCGACGGCGATCTTCCACTTCCCCCAACACCAACGACCTGTCCGGAGTGTGAAACACCGTTAGTGGAGCGACCGGGTGAGGCGATCCTTAGGTGTCCGAACAAACAATGTCCGGCGCAGATAGCGGCCAAGTTGCGACATTTTGTGAGTCGGGGAGCGATGGACATAGAAGGTCTGGGAGAAAAGTTGATCGACCGATTTTTGGAACTCGGCTTACTCTTTGATCTGCCCTCGATTTACAAGCTCGTCAACCACCGAGCTCAATTGGTGGGTTTGGAAAAGCTTGGGGAAACCAGCGTCGACAACCTCTTGAATTCGATCGATGACAGCAAATCTCGGCCACTGGACCGATTTCTATTTGGTTTGGGAATCAGGTTTGTGGGAGATCGCGGCGCGCGGGATTTGGCCACTGAGTTCCGCACCCTTTCCGCATTTCGCAAAGCAACGTTCGAAGACCTCATCGCCATTCCAGATGTCGGGCCAAGGACTGCTAATGAAGTCGAAGAGTGGCTGCAAGACCCCGCCAACCAAGGATTGATCGACGATCTCCTGAATTGCGGTGTATCTCCCGTTGAACCCGAACCCCCATCGAGCGACCAGTTTGAAGGAATGACGTTTGTGTTTACCGGAAAGCTGGAGAAGTTCAGTCGGGAAGCGGCTGAGGAGCTGGTGATGCAGATGGGCGGTAAGGCGAGCGGCAGCGTGAGCAAGAACACGAACTACGTGATTGCGGGCCCTGGCGCAGGTTCAAAATTGGCAAAGGCGGAGCAGTTGGGGGTCGCCGTTCTCAACGAGGATGAATTCTTGGAGATGCTTCCTGAGGGCTCACTCTGAACTCCTTTGATGTTTTCGTACCTGATAGTTGGCTAGACCTAGACCTGTGCTTGCGCTCCGGGCAGGTTTTCCGTTGGAGAAAGGAAGTGGATGGCAGTTGGGTTGGGGTGGACGGGCAATACAGCTTTCGATTCAACAGGACTTCTCAAGGATTAAGTATTCAATCGGCGGGCCAGGAGAGTGACGTTGCGCACCTGTTCAGATTGGACGTCGATGCCGGCCAAGTTCTAAACCAGGTCTTAAGCGCTGGCGATGAACTCACGTCCGCCATCGACTCGCTTCGAGGAATCCGATTGATGCGATCGAGCAACGTCGTCGAGACATTTTTCACCTTTATGTGCTCGGCCAACAACAACCTGGCGCGCATTATTCCGATGGCCTGGAAGCTGGGGGATTTTGGTCAGAAGCTGGAAACCGGCTTCCATCAGTTCCCAACGGTTGAACGCATTGCCTCCATCCTCCCAGATGAACTTCGCAAATTGGGATTTGGATATCGCGGCGCCACTATTCCTACCGCCGCCCGGGCATTGCTGGAACGCGGCGGCGAGGATTGGTTGGAGTCATTGAAAATCTCGGATTACCGAACCGTTCACAGCGAACTGGTCGCAATTCCTGGAATCGGATCGAAGTTGGCCGATTGCATCTGCTTATACGGTTACGACTTTGGAGAAGCGGTGCCCCTCGATACCCACCTTTGGCAAGCCTTCACCCGGATTTACCACCCACAATGGAAAACCAAGGCCGTGACGGACTTCCGGTATCGGGAGTCCACGGATCGCTTCAGGGAGCGCTTTGGAAAATTAGCCGGCTGGGCGCATCTCTTCCTCTACTTTGCCAATCAGCAGCAAAAAAAGAGCCATTCTTAGTGGCTCATACACTAAATTATTCCAACGCTCTCATGGGAGGTAAAGTTGGAGAGGGGATAGAGGCCTTTCCCTTAGACGACCAATTTTGTGATGCCGACGAGTTGTTTTTAACAAGGTCTGAATTCAAAGTCCCGCTAGGTCCCAGAGACGATCTAAAACCACACTGTTTAACTAGGTTCATTTGAACCGGACGTGAATAGTGTACACAAGCCTAGTAATTCATTCAGTTCGGGGGTTCTTGTCCGCCTTATGGGGTACAACCTTCGGGTCTGCAGCCAGGCAAGAGGAGGTTCCAAATGCGCAACTGCTCACCTATCGTGAGTGCACTCGTACTAGCGGTCGTTTGTTCCATTGGAGGAATTGCAACCGCGAGCGAGGATAACAATAAGACGGTCGAAATTCGCGTGGAGTCAAAATCGATTCCATCGACCGTGGAATATCAGTTCAGCCGATTGGTCGGACCCGGGCGATTAGAAAAAGCGCAAACCGGCAAACCCGGCGAAATCCGAAAAACCTACGAAGTGACCCGAGTAAAAGGGAAACCGGTTACCAAGAAGCTGATCAAGGAAGAGAGAATTGAGCCCATTCCCACAATCTTTGCGATGGGGAAATCTGGGTATCCCACCAGCCGAAGCGCATTTTCGCGTGGCAAGGTGATGGTCATGGAAGCGACCGCATACGATCCTAGTCCCGCCACTATTGGCCGGGGCGCGACTGGTTACACCCGAATGGGATTAAAGGCGACGTATGGACACGTGGCGGTCGACCCGCGCGTGATCAAGCTCGGCACTTTGGTCTTTGTTGAAGGGTACGGTTTTGCAATCGCCTCTGACACTGGAAGTGCGATCAAGGGAAACCGAATCGACTTGTGCTACGACAGCCGGGCCACGGCTTTAGCCTTCGGAAGGAAGAAGGTCAGAGTCCACGTACTCGGTAAGCGTGCTTGATCTCAACGATCCGGCAACTCTCAAGGCGTTTCTTGCTCGCCACGGTCTAACGGCCGATAAGCGACTCGGGCAGCACTTTTTATGTTCATCCCGAGTGGTCCAGGCGATCACGGAACGCCTTTCGTTTTGTAAGGGGATTTTGGAAATCGGTCCCGGACCCGGGGCGATTACATCGCAATTGGCTTCCTTTACGAACAAGTCATTGGCGATCGAGCTCGACGATCGCATGATCGACGCTTTACGCGAATCAGCGCCAGAGACTGTGGTGTTCAAAGAGGATGCTTTGAAGGCTGATCTTGGCGACCGACTCCGCTCTCTACCGGAGCCACGAGGGCTGGTCTCCAACATTCCTTATTACATCACCGGTCCGTTGCTGACCAAATTCGCAGAGGCGCGGACTGGGTACGACGTGGCGGTGTTGATGATGCAGAAGGAAGTTGCGGATCGCGTCTTGGCGGGCGCCAAAGCTTCCGCTAGAGGGTCGCTCTCGGTCTACCTGCAGTCGCAATTTGAGATCGAGAAGGTGATTGCGGTTCCTTCCGGAGCGTTTCTGCCGCCCCCCAAAGTGGAGTCCACGGTGCTTCAGTTCAAACCGAAGGCAGTCGGAATAGAAGATGAAGCCGGCTTCTTCAAGTTGGCCCGCCTTTCGTTTACGCAGCCACGTAAAACGATGGTGAACAACCTGGTGTCGGGCTACGGAATTGCGCGGGAGGAGGCAGTAACCTGGCTTGAATCGGCAGACTTGACCGAGAGATCTCGGCCCCAGGAGTTAGATTTGGCACAATGGAAGAAGCTTTGGAGCGCCCGAACCCGTTAGAGGCGAATCGAAGCGTCTAGTCTATGAACGCACTGGTACCCGCCGTGATCGAGTCGGAAGCGATTAAGCGCCTTTGCCTAGACCTGGGGTTCGATCAGGCGGGAATTTGTCAAGCGCAGGCTCCGCGACACCACTACGCGTATAGGGAATGGTTGGAAAAGGGCTATGCCGGGGAGATGGACTACCTGCACCGGCACTTGGAACTCAAGTCGCATCCGAATCAATTGCTGCCCAGCGTGCAATCGGTGATTGCGGTCGCACTAAGTTACAACCAACCAAACCCGCCCGTTCCAGGAAAGCCGCGCATCGCGCGATATGCGCTCGGCAGGGATTACCACAAGGTGCTGCGTAAGAAACTGGAGAAGCTGGCCGATCAACTTTCGGCCCTTTCTCCAGAGGCTGAATTCAGGATCTGCGTCGATTCCGCGCCGATCATGGAGCGGGATTTCGCCAACCTCGCTGGAATCGGGTGGTTTGGCAAGAACACCATGCTCATCAACTCCCAACGCGGGAGCTGGTTCTTTATTGGCCTGCTACTCACGTCTCTGGACTTGATCCCCGATTCACCCGCAATTGGTGGATGCGGCACATGCCGAGCCTGCATCGAGGCTTGCCCAACCGGGGCGATCGTCTACGAGGATGACCGTTGGCAGGTCGACGCGCGGCGTTGTATCAGTTATCTGACGATCGAGAAGCGCGGCGAAATCGAGACAGATTTGGCGAGTCGCATGGGAGATTGGACGTTCGGCTGCGACGTTTGCCAAGAAGTTTGCCCATTTAACCAACCGCGGGAGAGCCAGCCTTTGCGCGCGCAACTCACAAAGGAAGGGGATTTTCTGAGTCGACGTGACCTCCCTGCTTTGAATAGGTGTGAGGAAATCTCGCAAGAGGAATGGGATCAGATCAGTGCGGGTAGTCCCATTAGGCGCACCGGATTGGATGGTTTAAAACGCAATGTGGCGATCAACCTGATGAACGCCGAGCCCGCCGAAAAGCCCAAAACCTGAACCGCCGGTCGCTTGCGTTCGTCGGTGATTAACCGCTTCAAACTGCGCATCCATTCAGCATGAATGTCGAAATATGCGCATAATGGAGCTTAAGGAAATGGAGGTACCAGAATGAGCAACGATCGAGACGAAGCGAATGTCATGCTTTACATGCTCGCCGGAGTTGGACTAGGCGCCATCATCGGCGCGGCGGCGGGACTGCTTTTTGCCCCCAAGGCCGGAACGGAAACCCGTGAAGAATTGGCCAATAAGTTCAAAGAACTCAAAGGCAAGACTGAGGAGTGGGTCTCCGAACAACGGGCCAAGCGAACGAATAAGTCGCCCGTCGAAGAACTGGGAGTTTAAAGCCTAGGCGCCCCGGATATGGGTTGGAGAGTCACTCTGTGGGTCACCCTTGTGGTTGTATCCCTGGGATTCTTCTATCTGGTCCGGGGCATTTTGTTGCCCTTTATCATCAGCTTCATCATCGCCGCGCTGCTCGAGCCCAGCGTTCGGAAGCTGAGACTGCGCGGATATAACCGCGGACTTTCCGTTTTCCTCGTCTTCATCGCCTTCTTCCTATTCGTGACCCTAATCGGCATCTTCGCCGGTCCATCGGTCGTCAGGCAAGTATCGGGCGCGACCCGGGCCTTTGAGGACTTCACCGCGAGCCTCACCGCGGGTAGCCAAGCGGACAACTATTTCCTCCGCTGGAACCCGGTCAATCAGGCCCACCACGCAACCCACCAGGATCAAATCGACGTCGTGCTCGGTCAAGCGCGCCCCTACTTGGAGCGACTCGGACTGCCGAACACCCGACGGGCGATTATGGAGCAGTACGTCGAGCCACGGCGGAATGAGATTGCTGCCTACGCGAAGAATGCGTTCGGGTCATTCTTTGGGGTCCTGGGATCTCTCGCGTCGGGGATATTGACCCTTATTTTCGTTCCCCTGATCGTGTTCATGATGCTGTTAGAGATGGAGGATTTGCGGAGACGCGGGCCCCGGTGGATACCTCCTTCCATCCGGGCCAGTACGATCGCGGTGATGAGCGACATTGGCCAGGTTTTCTTGCGCTATTTGCGGGGCGTGGCGCTGGTGTACATCCTCTATGCCGTTATTGCGGCGCTGCTCCTTTGGTTCTTCAACGTGCCGTTCGGTTATTTGCTGGCATTCCTATTTGCCGGCTTCTATTTGATTCCCTTTGTCGGGAGCATCGCCAACTACCTCATCGTCTTTCTGCTCGTCGGGTTCTCTGGAGTCACCGGCAACTTCCTCTTCGACATGGGATCGCCTTGGGCTTATGCGTTAGTGGTTGTGATTAGCTACGCGGCGATTGGAACGCTATTCGACCAGATCGCCTATCCGCAAATCGTCGGCGGATCGGTGGGACTGAGCGGCGTGGTGAATATCTTCGTCGTCCTGGCGGGCGGAGCGCTGTTTGGGCTACCCGGGATGATCATTGCGTTTCCATTGGCCGGCTCGGTGAAGGTGATCCTCGACCGGTTGATCAAGGTGACTTCGGTTACCAGCGAAACCTTGTCTTTGCCGCCGGTTCCGCTCCGACACCGAAGCAGCGTCTAGATGCGGGCGGGTTGAATCTCCCGCGTGATGCGTGAGGCGAGATCCTCGGCAGTCAGGCGCACAGAATAACGTCCGGACTGTAGTTCGACCGTCAACTCCATCGGCTCGACCAAGAGTTGCAGCGGTTCGGAATCGCCGGAGACTCTTAAATTAAAGGAATCACCTTCGGCGCTGGCCGCAGAAATCGCCTCGAATGGCACTTTTACCTTGCGAAACATGCCACCGAAAAGCAGTTCCTGGCAATTTAGAGTTAAAGTGCCATTGGAATTGGTGTCCAGATTGACCGCTGGTCCCCGCCAATACACATTGTTTTCGGTATCGAATCCGATTGCGCCCTTTTGGTACTCGGAGACGATCAAGTCCAACAGACGTTGACGAAACTCCGGCTCGTCGACGATGGTCGGCAAATCTTGAGCCAGGCGATGCCAATCCTCCAACGTCTGAAGCCGGTCTTGCCAACGCGCGAGGCGCCGGTTGCTGGTCCGAACCAACCGCAAATACTCGCCATCCCGATCGAATTCGGTATGGCAGGCCAGGCAAACCAAGCCGGGCTTTGCGCTGAATTTGCCGACCGCCATCCAGCGGGTGTCCTCCTCATCCAGCAACCGGCCCAAGTAGCCTTCCGCGAAGCGGTAGGGATCATTGCCCGCCGCCAACAGCGTCACCTGCGAACCCTCTTTGAAGTAATCCGCCCCGCAAGCCGTACACTCGGCGTTGCCGGCGCCCGGCTCGAGCCCCGCGGCGATGCAATCCCATTCTTCTGGGTAAAGGTCGGTGAACTTTGCGGTATTGCCGGGCCCGATCGCTCTCAATCTGCCATCGGCCAGTTCATCCAATTGCGCTTTACACTCGGAGCAATGCCAAACCCGATTGGACCGGCCAAATTCCGAAGGCTGGATGGTTATAAGTTCATCGTTCCGGAACTCCGCATGGCAATCCGGACAAGTCGCAGTCCATTGCTTAGCAACGAGACCCTTCTTGTGCAGCGTGAGCCAGCCAGTCCGGCAATTGGGGCAGGTGTGGATAGGATTGGAGTTGGTAAAGACTTTGAGCGGAGCCACCCGGCAGAATGGACAAGTTCCGGCGGTGATCTTGCGCAGCCGAATTTGTCCATCTTGGCAAACCGGGCAGGTGCCCTTTTTTAGCGGCTTGGGCTCCTCTAGCAAACCGCCGCAGGATGGGCACTGCCGACGTTCGTAGCTGAACCGCCGGAGCTGAACCATCTGCGAGTCCAGCATCTGAAGGTCGCTCGGGATACCTCTGTCGGACGGAACGGAAAGCAGTTCGCGGAATTCGTTTGCGGTTTGGGGTCGGTCGGAATACTTGAGCGCCAATCCGGCTTCGAGGGCGTTGGCAACCGTGGAATCGATGTCCGGCCTCAGGGAGCGAATGGAAGTCAGCGCGACGCCGCTCGCCCGATCGGTTGCCGATTCCGGCGCGCGGCCGGCGAGCATCTCGTACGAGGTTGCACTGAGAGAAAAGAGGTCGCTGGCCGGGCCGCGACGGGCGCGCTCCGCCATCTGTTCCAGGGGCGCATATCCCGGCGTGAAGAGCACGGTGTGGGTGGTGGACGCGTCGGCATGCCATTCCCGAGAAGCGCCGAAGTCGATCAAAGTCACCTCGCCCTTGGCGCTGAGGAGAATGTTGCTCGGCTTGAGGTCCCGATGCAGCACCCCTTTGGCGTGGATAGATTCCAGGATCTCCAAACATTGGAAGAGCACGTCGAGCGCGAAGTCGACGTCTAACCGTCCCTCCTGCCGAATCACCGACTCAAGCGTTCGAGCAGTGGGCAGGTAATCGCTAGCGAAATAGGCGGTGCCGTTTTCGATGAAACCCATGCGCACCGGCAAGACTCCGCGCACGTGCAACCGGCTTATCAGTTGGGCTTCGCGCAGAAAGCTTTGACGAAGCCGGGCGGCGTCTTCGGAGGGCAATTCAACGAGATTGTCCTCCCGGCGACGGCACTTGGCAGGAGCCAACTCCTTGACCACGACGGCGTCATTTCGCTGCAGATCGCGGCCCAAATACACGATTCCAAAGGCGCCCCGACCCAGGACGGAGTTCACTTCAAAGCGGTCAGCCAACAGCGTCCCTTCGGGTAGGGGTCTGGGCTCAACGCTCATGGACCAAGGGTACCGCCTCCAGACATGTCACAATAGATTGCCTTAATGGCGCACCAAACCGTAATCGTCGTCGACTTTGGCGGGCAATACACCCAGTTGATCGTTCGCCGCGTGAGAGAGCTTGGCGTTTACTCCGAAATGGCGCCCTGGACCGAAGCGGCGGCCAAGATTGCCGAAGTCAAACCGGATGCGGTGATCCTGAGCGGAGGACCCCGCTCGGCGCTGGAACCGGGCGCCCCCAACATCGACTTCTCCATTCTCAAGGGGATCCCCTACCTCGGCATCTGCTACGGCATGCAACTGATGGGGAAGGAGCTTGGCGGAGTCGTCGAGCCCACGTCGCACAAGGAGTACGGCAGCCGGGAGATCGATGTGGAAGGTTTGCCCGCCAAAGGAGGCTCCCTGCTGTCGGGGTTGGAATGCCACCGGGTTTGGATGAGCCATGGAGACCAGGTGCTGAGCGCTCCCCCCGGTTTTACCGTTACCGCGAGCACGGACACGTGCCCCATCGCCGCATTCGAGAATTTGGAAGAGCTGAGTTTTGGAGTTCAATTCCATCCTGAAGTCTCCCACACTCCGGCTGGCAAAACCATCTTGCGCCGATTCCTCTTCGACCATGCGAAGTTGCGGGCCGACTGGACCAGCGAGGCCTTCATCGATGAGGAGATCGCACGCATCCAAGCGCAGGTCGGGCCGGATAAGCGTGTTCTGTGCGCGGTGAGTGGCGGGGTCGATTCCAGCGTGATGGCGGCGTTGCTCATCCGGGCGATTGGCGATCGAGCGGTCTGCGTGTTCGTGGACCACGGGCTGCTCCGCAAGGACGAGGCCAAGCAGGTGGTGGACACATTCGCCGGCCACTTCCAGGCGAATCTCCACGCATTTGTGGAGCATGACCGGTTCTATTCGGCGCTGAAGGGGAAGACGGATCCGGAGGAGAAACGCAAGACCATCGGCGAGCAGTTCGTGCGGGTGTTCGAAGACCACGCCGACGAGCTGGAGGGTTGCGACTTTCTGGCTCAGGGGACGTTGTATCCGGACGTGATCGAGAGTGGCTCCCCGACGGCGGCCAAGATCAAAACCCACCACAATGTAGGCGGCCTTCCCGATTGGATGCGGCTGGAATTGATCGAGCCGTTGCGGTGGCTCTTCAAGGATGAGGTGAGAGAGGTTGGCCGACGCCTGGGCTTGCCGGATGAAATGGTGGACCGGGAGCCGTTCCCGGGCCCTGGCCTTGGAGTTCGGATTTTGGGCGAGGTGACCCCGGACAGGGTCCGCATGGTGCAGGAAGCGGATTGGATTTTCCGCTCGGAACTCCGGAATCGGGGATTGAACAAGGGGATTTGGCAGAGCTACGCGGCCTTGTTGGACGTCCATTCCGTGGGGGTGATGGGGGACGAGCGGACGTATCAGCAGCCGATTGTGCTCCGGGCGGTAGAGAGTGAGGATGCCATGACGGCGAAAGCCGTGGCTATTCCATTTGAGGTGTTGGAGCGGGTTGCGTCGCGGATTGTGAATGAAGTTGCCGGCGTGAACCGGGTGTTTTATGACCTCACCAGCAAGCCGCCAGCGACCATTGAGTTGGAGTAGAGCCAAACGGCCCTCCCCAGAATACGCGAACACAGGTATAATCGGTGGTTCGAGTCCCAACCATCCGCCATGCTTCCATCACCCGATATCCTTTCTGAATTCCCTCAAGGTAAGTTTGTTTTGTCCAACCTCGCGGCAAAGCGTGCGAAGCAATTGCGCGAAGGCGCTCCGCCCCTGGTTCAAGTCGAGTCCAATCACCCACTGACCATCGCGCTGGCCGAGATCGCCGCCGGGAAGATCAAACCGGTGATGCCATCCGCCGACGCGGTCACCATCGAGTCGCCCGAATCCGCGCTCCTCATCGATGAGACCATGCCCGCCGAGCTCGGACTTCTCCTACCCGCGCTGGATGAAACCGAAGCCGCGCTGGTCACCAACGAGACCGCGGTCTTGGACGACCACGAGCCGGATCATGAGGATCTGCATGAGGCCGACGCAGACGAATTGACCCTTTCCGCGCTCGCCAGCGATGAGGAAGAGGAAGAGGTTGTGGCGGAGCCGGAGAGCGACACCCTATCTCTCAGCGACATTGCCGAAGAAGAGAACGCCGGCGATGACGGCGACCAAGACCACGATTAATTAGTCATGGCCCAAAAAGATCCCTACGAGGTGCTAGGTGTGCCGAGGGATGCCTCGGCGGACGAGATCAAGTCGGCTTACCGCCGTCTGGCGCGTAAATATCACCCCGACGTGAACCCCGGCGACCATGAAGCGGAGGAGAGGTTCAAGGAAATCGGCTCCGCATATGGGGTTTTGTCCGACCCGGATCGCCGCGCCCGATTCGACCAGTTCGGCTCCACCGAAGAGGGTCCGCAGGACCCCTTCTACGGCCAAGCCGGCAACCAGATCAACGACCTATTCGAGGCGTTCTTTGGTGGATTCGGCATGGGCGGCCGCCGGCAGCAACGTATCGGCCGCGATGGCGGGGATATCGAAATCCAACTGGAATTGACCCTCGCCGAGGTGTTGAACAGCGTCCACAAGGAGGTCACGATCGACCGCCTGTCTGAATGCGACGCCTGCTCGGGGAACGGCGGGGAGAACGGCGCGATGCCGACCGCATGTCCGACCTGCAAGGGCACGGGCATGGTCTCCCAGGTCAAGGAGACCTTCATCGGCCGGATGCAGACTTCGGTTCCGTGCGGCACCTGCCGCGGCCAGGGCTGGATCATCGAGAACCCGTGCAAGAAGTGCGGTGGCCAGGGTGTGACCCCCGAATCCCAGCGGGTGATGATCACCATCCCGGCGGGAGTGGAGCATGGCAATACCTTGCAGATCCCCGGTCAGGGGCATGATGGAATGGCGGGCGGCGGACCGGGCAACCTGTTCGTGCATCTGCGCATCAAGCGCGACAAGCGATTCGAGCGTAACGGCCAAACGCTGTACACCGCGATCCAGGCAACCTTCGCCCAAGCCGCAATTGGGCACACGTTGACCATCGACGGGGTAGCCGAGCCGCATGAGATCGAGATCCCGGCGGGGACTCAACCGGGCACGCAGATCATCGTCAAGAATGGCGGTTTGCCACCTCTGCATGGCGGGCGGCGGGGCGACCTCATCGTTCAAGTGGATGTGGCGGTTCCCACCAAGCTCTCCGAAGCTCAGGTCAAGCTGCTGAATGAGTTTGCCGAGTTGAGGGGCGAGGAGCTTCCGAAGGGTGAAAATCGGAGCCTGCTCGGCGGACTCTTCGGCAAGAAGAAATGAGCTGGATCGAAGTCATTGCGACTTTCGAGCGAGCGCCGGAAGATTGGTCCCCGTTTATCGAGATATTCCGTGAGCACGGGTGTGAGAACACGCTTCAAACCGACAAGCCGCCCACCCTCAGCGCGGCGGTTGTCGCCATAGATGGGGCAGATGCGGTTGTGGAGTCGCTGCACAAGAGCCTGCTGGAAGCCGGAGTGGCCGAGTTTACGTCGCGGGACTTGGTGGAGGAGAATTGGGAGGAGAACTGGAAGCAGTTCTTCAAACCGCGCCGAGTGGGTAACCGAATCGTGGTACGGCCGACTTGGGAATTCGAACCGCTACAAACGGGAGACGTCGAGATTGTGTTGGATCCGGGCCAGGCGTTTGGCACCGGCGATCACCCCACCACGCGGATGTGCCTGGAACTGCTCGAGAGGCATTTGGCGCCGGGCACAACAGT
Source organism: Fimbriimonadaceae bacterium (assembly GCA_035248525.1). GTDB lineage: Bacteria > Armatimonadota > Fimbriimonadia > Fimbriimonadales > Fimbriimonadaceae > 55-13. The sequence goes on from DATFHI010000134.1 coordinate 12,578, forward strand.
GGCGGATATCGGCTGCGGGAGCGGCATCCTGTCGGTTGCGGCGGTGAAGTTGGGCGCGGCACGGGTGTTCGCGGTGGACATCGAGCCGCTGTCGGTGGAAGTCGCAAAGGCGAATGCTCAATTGAATGGCGTGGAGTTTGAGGCGGTTGCGGGCGCCGGACTCCAAGCTCTCCCGCAACCGCCCTTCGACATGTTGGTCTCCAACATCATCTCCGCGACGCTGATCTCCCTGGCGCGGGAAGTGCCGGGCCATTTGGTGGCGGGCGGGAAGTGGATTGTGTCCGGAATTATCGAGGCGAACTGGCAGGATGTTTTGGAAGCCGCCAACCGGGCGGGATTCGACCTGGTGGAGGAGTTGCACGAGAATGAGTGGGTCGGGGCGTGCCTGATAAAGCGGTGACCACTCCGCTGCGGGCCCTACCGCGGGTCTTCGTTCTTGGCGCGACGCCCGACGACCCGATTGAATTGCCCGGCGAAGAGGTCGACAAGCTTCGGAAGGTGCTGCGGCTGAGCGCGGGAGCGGAGATCGCGGTGCTCCCCAACGACGGCTCGGTAATCCGGTGCGAGTTTACGGGTCGGGAGGCGATTCCCAAGTCGGTGGAGCGGCCCGAAGTCGAGGCCAAGCTGCAGTTGACCCTGGCCCAAGCGTTGCCCAAAGGGGACAAGGTAGATGAGATCGTCCGGGCCGGCACGGAGCTGGGGGTGGCAAGGTTCATCCTCTTCCCGAGCGAGCGGACAGTTGTTCAATGGGACGCGAAGAAGGTGGACCACCGTCTGACCCGGTTGGCGACGATTGCCCGCGAAGCCGCCGAAGTGAGCTTCAGAACCAGGCTCCCGGAGATTGTGTATCTGCCATCCATGAAGGCGGTGTTCGATGCGAATCCGGACGCGGTGGCGCTCAGTGAATCGGAAAGGGAATCCAAGCCGCTGCGCAAGACGGGGAACTCGATGACCATTCTCGTTGGACCCGAGGGCGGTTGGTCGAGGAAGGAATTGGATCTGATCGGCGACCGGGGGGTTACCTTGGGACCCCGAGTGCTTCGCGTCGACCACGCCGGTCCGGCCGCCGCCGCGATCCTGCTGCTCGACCACGAATAATTGGAAAGGACCCTGCTTCGGTCCGGGGAGAGCAAACCTGAGCGAGGGCCCCATTGATGTAGTGGTTTGGTCCAGAAACCCTACATGGATTAGTTGCTCGGGATAGGCTGAATGTTCCCGGCCTATTTGGGTTTATCTGCGCTGGGCAGCTTCAACAGCTTCAAGCCGCTCGGTAAGACCAGGGCGAAATCTGCCAGGAATACCAGCCCGCAAGCGATGAGGAATTGGTCGAGATGGAGCTTGGCCAATCCCACCAGGGCCAGCAACACCGTCGCCTCGCCGATAGCCAGGCAGATAAAGGTGCCGCGGAAGAGATCTTGGGGGGTGTGAACCGCCTTGGGGTGGAGTTTGGCGCGGGAAACCACGAGGCACGCAACGACCCCAACCGCCACAACCGACAGGATCGCCCGACTCATGGAATCCAGCTTTTGAGCGGCGACCGGATCGAGCGGTTGACCGCGGGTGCCGATCACCAACCCAAACGCCAACAGGATGACCTGCAGGACGATGAAGACCATGAAAAGGGACAGCCACGCTTGGCGGACGGTGGTGGGTGGTGGCGGCACCGTCAAAGTTTACCGATTGTACTCTTCGACCACTCGGAGCGCGGCATCGATGCCCTCGCGCAAAAGCGCCTCGCACGCCTCGACGGATGCCCGCAACGCCGACTCGATCAGGTCCCGCTCCTCCCCCTGAAACGAGCCAAGGACGTGGTCGATCGTCTCCCCGCCACTCGCCTTGCCGATGCCGATCTTCAGGCGCGGATAGTTTTGGGAATGCAGCGTCTGGATGAGCGATTTGTGTCCGTTGTGCCCACCCGCCCCGCCATTCAACTTGATCCGGAGCTTTCCGACCGGCAGATCCAAGTCGTCGGCGATGACGAACACCTTTTCGGGTGGTAGCTGATGCTCCCGGGCGAACGGCGCCACGCATTGGCCGCTGAGGTTCATGTAGGTCATCGGCTTGACGAGCAAAGCAGTCGAACCCTCGATGCTCCCCGCGCCCGAGAGTCCGCGATGCTTGGCGCGGCCCAGCTTGATGCGGTGACGGGCGGCGAGGCGTTCGATGACCTCGAACCCGACGTTGTGCCGCGTGCCCTTGTATTCGCCCCCCGGATTGCCCAGTCCGACGATCATCCAATCGGTCGGCAGGGCGGGGTTTTGCTTCTTCCAAAACATCTATTGCGCCATGCCCGACATGGGACTGAGAACTCCGGTGGCCAGCAGAATGATCAGCGCGACTCCCAGCAGAATCCGGTAGAGCACGAACGGCAGGATGCCGTGGCGCTGGAGGAACTTCATGAGGAAGGCGATGGAGGCGTAGCCCACCACGAATGAGACGACGGTGGCGACCAGCGTCGGCGTCAGATGGCTGCCCATCAACTCCTTGCGCTCGTCGTAGAGCTCTTTCAACCCGGCGGCGAGAATGCTCGGGATGCTGAGGAGGAAGGAGAACCGGGCGGCGGCGGCGCGGTCGAATCCGTCGAGCAGCGCCCCGGAGATCGTCGATCCGCTGCGGCTCATGCCGGGAATGAGGGCCAGGGCTTGCCAGAAGCCCACGATCCATCCATCTTTAACCTGGACATCTTCCACTTGTCGACGCTTCGCGCCCACCCGCTCCGCCACCGCCATGATCAAGCCCATCAGGATAAGCGTCGCCGCGATGACCCACAAAGAGCGCAGTTCACCCTTGATCCACTTCTGGGCAAGCACCCCCAACACCACGATGGGAATGGTGCCGACCACAATCGCCCAACCCATCCGCGCGTCGGGATCGGCGCTCCTGGGGTTGCCGATATTTCTAACCCATCCCATGAATGCCTTGGACAGATCCCGCGCGAAATAGATCAGCACGGCGAGCAGGGTCCCGAGTTGGATGACGGCGGTGAAGCCGGCTCCGGGGTCGGCCCAACCGGCCAGCGCGGGCACGATGCGCAGATGCGCGGTGCTGCTGATAGGCAAGAATTCCGTCAGACCTTGGACAATTCCGTAGACAATCGCCTGGATCAGGTCCACATCGGCACCTCGGGAGTCGGGATTCCGAGGCGGTCGAGAACCACGAACCGAATGCGCTCGCTCGCTTTGCCATCGCCATAGGGGCTGACGGCTTGGGCCATCGCCCGGTAGGCGTGCTCGTTATTCAGCAGGACGTGGCCCTCGGTGTAGATCCGGTTCTCGTCGGTTCCAACCAACTTGGCCGTACCCGCGTCGCAACCCTCCGGACGCTCGGTGGTGTCGCGCAGGACCAATACGGGAATGCCGAAGGCGGGCGCTTCTTCTTGCACCCCGCCCGAATCGCTGAGGATGAGGAAACTGCGCTTCATGAGCGGCACGAAGTCTCCGTAATCGGGTGGCTCGATTAGCCTCACCCTCGGATGCCCGCCCAAGACCCCGGTCAGGGTCGCACGGACGTCCGGGTTCCTGTGCATAGGCACCACCAGCAGAACGTCGTCGAAGTCGGTCAGCAAGCGAAGCGCGGCGTGGGCGATCTGGCGTTGCGGCTCGCCCCAATTCTCCCGGCGGTGGGTGGTGAGCAGCATGATCCGGCCCGACCACTCCGGGAACCAATTCGCTCCGGGTCGGTTGCCCGTGGCGATGACGGCGTCGATGCCGGTGTTGCCGGTTACGAAAATAGTGTCGGCGGCGTGCCCCTCCTTAACCAGGTTCGCCTCCGCCCATTTGGTGGGAGGGAAGTGGAGGGTGGTGACCAGACTCGCCGCCCGGCGGTTAAACTCTTCCGGAAACGGGTTATCGATGGTCTCCGTGCGCAGCCCGGCCTCGATGTGGCCAAACGGCACCTGCCGGTAAAAACTGTTCAACGCCGCGACGAAGGTGGTGGTCGTATCGCCCTGAGCCAAGAGGAAGGCTGGCTGATGCTTGGCGATCAGCGCGTCCAACCCCTCGATGGCTCGCGCGGTGACCTGGGCCAAGGTCTGCCCATGCTGCATGATCTCCAGGTCTTCATCGGGCGCGAGTCCGAAGGCGTCCAGCGACTGCGTGAGCATCTCCCGGTGCTGGCCGGTGGACACCAAAACCGTCTCCGCCTCCGGGAATTTCCGCAACTCCTGCACCACCGGCGCGACCTTGATCGCCTCCGGACGGGTGCCGATGACGCACAGGATTTTGGGCTTAGGCATAGCTCCTAAGCACGATGAAGAGCAGGGTTCCGCAGAGGGTGGCGGCGGCCAGATAGAGCACCCAAACGGTTTGGCGCTGGCTCAACCCACGCTTGAGCAATTGATGGTGCAGGTGCCGCTTGTCGGCCTGGGTGATCGGCACGCCGCTGAGCTTGCGCCTGATAACCACCTGGATGGCGTCGAAGATCGGCACGCCGAATACAAAGATGGGGATGATGAGGGTGAGCGCCGCCGCCGTTTTGACCGCCCCGACGATGCTGAGGCACGCCAGCATGAAGCCCAAAATATAGGCGCCGCCGGTTCCCATGATGATCTTGGCCGGGTTGTAGTTGTGCCGCAGGAAGCCGATGCAAGCTCCCCCGATCGCTGCCGCCAAGATCGCGACCCGGGGTTGACCCTCATACACCGCAATCGTCATGAGCGTTCCCGCGGAAATCGCGGCAATCCCCGAGGCCAAGCCGTCCACTCCGTCGATCGTGTCCATGGTCTTGGTGACCACGAAGATGTAGATCGCGGTGAGCGGAATCGCCGCCCACAGCAGGGGAATGTAGCGGTCGGTGAACGGCACGCCGATCGTCTTGATCTGCACTTGGCCGATGGATCCGGCGAAGTACTGCACCGCCACGCCAGCGCTCAGCAACACAAGCAGTTGGACTTTGGCGGAGTATTGGTAGAGATCGTCGAGCACTCCCGCCACCACCAGTCCGCCCCCGACGAGCAGGATGCCGACCAGGTACAGCGGGTAGGCGGTGGTCTTGGGGAAGGCGAACGGCAGGACCGCCAAGATCGCGGAGGCAAGTCCGACATAGATCGCGATTCCGCCCCATCGGGGAAGCGGCTCTTTGTGGATGCGACGGTCGTCGCGCTTGGGGTCGTCCACCGCGCCATATTTGAATGCCAGACGCCGCACCAAGGGGGTTAGTCCCCACGTAATGACCAGCGCGATGAGCCCCGTGAGGAGGGGAAATCGGAACCCGCCCCAGAACTTGGGGGTCTGCTCGACAAGGGAAAGCCAGGCGTCCATCAACTTTACAGAGCCACCAATTCTAGGACGCCCTCACGGCATCGAAAGACTTCGGTTTTGGATTCGCGAAACAGCTCGAGGCTGAACTCGTCGGGGTAGTCGCCTTCATAAATGACGCGGGTGATGCCGGCGTTGATGATCATTTTGGCGCAGTTGTTACACGGCTGGCAGGTCACATAGATGCTGGCGCCTTGGCAGGGAATTCCGATCATCGCTGCCTGAAGCAACGCATTTTGCTCGGCGTGCAGTGCCCGAATGCAGTGTCCGGCGCGAAGGCACCCGACCGGCCACTCATGCGTTGGACCGAGTTCCGGGCAGTGTTGGATTCCCTTGGGAGCGCCGTTGTAACCGGTGCAAAGGATGTGCTTGTCGCGAACGATCAGCGCGCCGACGGAGCGTCGGGGACAAGTGGCCCGGGTTTTTACCAGATGCGCGATCTGCATGAAGTAAGAATCCCAGCTCGGCCGCTCCTGCATTCCGGGTGGATTATGGCATGGGGGAGGGGGTGAATGGGTGAATGGGTTAATAGGTGAATGTGGATCGTGCGGGTGGTTTGGTTTGTTCGATTTGTTCGGTTGGTTCGGGGGAACTCGGCGTGGGGTCTGTTGTCTGGAAAGACGAAAAACGAGAGACGGTAGTACTCAAACCTCCGGTGCCTCCCCCTTTCCCAAGGGGGAGGGAAGGGTGGGGGTGGTTGCGGGGCGTGGAGGTTGAGGTGGGGGATGTGTTAATGTGTTAATGGGTTTATGGGTTGAGCAACGGTCAGAACCGAGCGTCGAGCGTGAAGTAGCGCATTCCGAACAACCCGAACAAACCGAACCACCCGAACAATCCCAAACAACCCGAGCCACCCGAACGCTCGGAACCGACCAGCCAATTTCAGGCTTCAGGACTGAATCGTTCAACCCCCACCCTTCCCTCCCCCTTGGGAAAGGGGGAGGCTCGCCTCTAGTCCACCAGTACTCCGGCTCTCCCCACAACCCATTCGCTCATTCACCCATTCACCTATTCACCTATTCACCTACTCACCCATTTCCCCAAACAACCCGAGCCACCCGAACGCTGGGAACCG
>DATFHI010000135.1:0-4111 GCA_035248525.1 Fimbriimonadaceae bacterium
CCAAACTGGCAACGCCACGAAATCGCGCCTTACGTGGAGGTTGACACTAAGAAAGCTTGGAGCAACTGTTTCAACACCTGGGCCGCGGACTTGAATCACGACGGCTGGCAGGACCAAATCGTCATCGGCATGCCAGGCGATAAGGCGATCTGGCGTGAAAATCCCAACGGAAAGAATACGGCTTGGCAAGAGCATCCCGTGTGGCGGAGCGCCGGTAACGAGAGCCCGCTCTACGTGGACCTGTTCGGAAACGGGAAAAGGGTGCTCGTTATGGCGTATGACGACAACTATCTCGCCTGGTTTGAACCAGATAAAGACCCGAACAAGGAATGGATCCCGCACAACATCAGCGGACTGAAGGGCGCCGGCTCGCAGCGGTACTCCCATGGACTGGGAGTGGCCGATCTCGATGGAGACGGTAAGGATGAAGTGCTCACCACCGGCGGATACTACTCCCGACCTGCAGTTGCAACCTCGGAATGGAAGTTCACGGCGGTAGATTTTGGGTCCGACTGTGCTCAAATGCTTGCCCTGAAGACTCCAAGCGGCAAGGACGTTTACACCACCTCCGCCCATGCCCGAGGCATTTGGCAATTTCGGCGTCAACCGGATGGAAGCTATAAGCGGTTTACGCTGGATAAATCCATTTCCGAGACGCACTCCGCAAACTTGGTTCTACTTGTAAAATCCAAGCGCTGGAATCTCATCACGGGAAAGCGCAAATGGGCTCATCCACCGGGGGTCGACGAGGGGTCCGAAGAACTATCGCTACTGGTTCGCTACGAGGAAACTCCAACGTCAGAGGGGTTTACCGTGTGGGTTCGGCACGTAATCGACGAAAGTTCCGGAGTTGGAACCCAGTTCGTAGTGCAGGATGTGGACCACGACGGGCTGGAAGACATCGTAACCGCCAACAAGAACGGCGTGTTCCTATTCACGCAGGAGTCTTCAATTCCACGCAGATGATATGCACGGGTCCATCCCCGACATTTTCCAGGGTGTGCGGACCAAGGGAAGGCAACCAGCACGAAGTTTTGGGTTCCATTCGAACTCCCGCTTCCTTTGAATTAAAAGTTACCGTGCCATTTTCATCGCGTCGAATTACGTCGCTCCATGCCAGAACATATCCGGCCGCCGGCCAGGCGTGGGTATGTAGCGGAACCACATCGCCAGATTCGATCCGGGTTTCCAACATCCGAACAAACTCGTTCTCCATGAGAAGGCGGTGGTGCAATGGAGCGGCGGTTAATGCATCCAGAGGATCTGAGGACATCGTCAGTCAACCGGTTACCGGAAGTTCACGAAGTCGACCGGGTACGCCAGGTCCAGGCCCTTGACGAATTGAATCGCCTTTTGCAAGTCGTCCTTGCTCTTGCTGCTGACGCGCACCTCTTCACCTTGAATCTGGGCATTAACTTTTAAGCCCTTATCCTTGATCTGCTTAATTAGCGCCTTGGCTTGATCTTGGGCAATTCCAGCCTTGAAGGTGAGCTTTTGCTTAACGGAGACCCCGGCGCCAGGCTCGATCTTGCTCCACTCGATCTGCCGGGCGTCGATTCCGCGCTTGATCAGTTTGGAAAATACGATGTCCTGGACTTGCTGGAGACGGAATTCGTCATCCGCGATGATGGTTGTGTCATCCTTCTCAGCTACAATCTCCGCCTTCGTGCCCTTCAGGTCGTAGCGGTTGTGCAACTCCTTATGAGCCTGATCGATGGCGTTCTTCACTTCCATCTGATCCACCCGGGAGACGATGTCGAACGAGAAATCCTGAGACGCCATCAGATCTTCTCCAGGTCGCTGGCTTGTACGAGTTGCATGTAGTGCGCGTCGAACTCCATTTCCTCTTTCGAAAACTGCTTCTTCTGCTCCTCAGTGGCGTTGTTGAGGAACTTTTCCCGCATCCGGACGGTGGCTTCCTTGTGGACGGCGGACGAGATCTTGGTTAGAAATTCAGGGTCGATCTTGACGGCGATTTCAGAGTCGCTGTAAATGTTTTGGACCGTGCCGACCAGCCCGGCCATGTGATCCCAATACCGGTTCGTCTTTCGATCTTCTTCCGTCACCGGTCTAGTGACCACGCGAACTCGGTCCCCTTCTTTCCACTTGGACATAAGTTCATTTTACCGGGCGAAGGCTATGACTCGCGGGGGGCGGGACTGCCCGATAGCATCGATTGGGCCAGCGCTACTACCGAATCAGCGCAGAGCCTGCACTCCGTCCGGATAATGGGTTGAGAGCCATGCTCCACAAACGCATCCGGCAGGGCGATGATCTTCATTTCAATTTTCGCCTGGAGACCCGCGTTAGCTACCGCATCGCGGACCGCTTCGCCAAACCCGCCTCGTTGAACATTCTCCTCGATCGTAATCAGATGGCCGGTGGCGCTCGCTCTGTCCAAAATCGCATCAGCATCAAGGGGCTTCAAGAACCGGGCGTTGATGACGCCAGCCTCGATTCCCTGTTGGGCCAGCATCTGGGCGGCTTCCCAGGCAACGCTGACCATCGATCCGACGGCGGCAATGGTGAGGTCCTTACCTTCTCGCAAAATTTCCGACCGCCCCAGTTCAATCGGCGAACGACCTTCGGGCAGCCGGTCGTCGCTCGACCCTCGCGGGTAACGCATGGCGGTCGGTCCGTTGTCGTAATCCTTCATCCAGACCGTCATCTGGCGCAGCTCCGTGGTATCCCGCGGAGCCAACATGACCATGTTGGGAATAAATGAAAGGTAGGAGATATCGAAGGCGCCGTGATGGGTGGGACCGTCGTCTCCCACTAACCCCGCTCGGTCCATGAAGAATCGCACCGGCAAATTTTGAAGGCACACATCATGCAGGACCTGGTCGAAGCCCCGTTGGAGGAAGGTGGAGTAAATGGCGCAGAACGGTTTCAACCCGCCCGCTGCAAGCCCAGCCGCAAACGTCACTGCATGCTGCTCAGCGATTCCCACATCGTAATACCGGTCGGGATACAGTTTGCTGAATTTGGTTAAACCGGTTCCGTCCGGCATGGCAGCGGTAATCGCGACCACTTTCTCATCGCCTTCTGCACACTCCACCGCGGCATCTCCGAACGCCTGGGTGTAGGTCACCGGCCCCGCAACCTTGGTCATGTCGTTGGTCTCCAAATCGAAGGGAGTCACTCCATGCCACTTGCGCGAGTCCTCTTCCGCGACCTCGTAGCCCTTGCCCTTGACGGTGATCGCGTGCACGAAGGTCGGACCCTGCAATTCGCGCACATTTCGGAAAACATCCAACAGGGTGAGGAGGTCGTGGCCGTCGACCGGGCCGATATATTCCCATCCAATTTCTTCGAATATGGTTCCGGTGTGCTCCGGAGCGAGGTAGTGAGTAATCCCGTGGCGCAAACCCGCCGCCATTTTGGTAATGGGGTCTGGCATCTTTTCGATGACTTCTTTGGCTCGATTCGCCATATTCTGCAGCCAAGTCCGGGATCGCAGGCGGGCCAAATAGTTGGTAAGTGCCCCGACCGGGGGCGCGATCGACATTCGGTTGTCGTTGAGGACCACGCACATGTCCGTCCGCAGTTCGCCGGCGTGGTTAAGCGCCTCCCAGCTCATTCCGGAGGCAATCGCCGCGTCGCCGGCTACCGCAACAACCTTTTCATGGGTCCCCAATCGATCGCGGGCGGCCGCGAATCCAAGCGCGGCGCTGATCGCGGTTCCTGCATGCCCGGCGCCGAACGCATCTAACTCATGCTCATCGCGCTTGAGAAAGCCGCTGAGTCCCTTGTGCTTTCGGAGAGTATCGAACCGATCCAACCGGCCGGTGAGCATCTTGTGGGGATAGGCCTGGTGCCCGGTGTCCCAAATCACTTTGTCGGGAGGAATGGAATAAGCGGCATACATGGCGACCGTCAACTCCACCGTGCCCAAATTCGAGCTGAAATGCCCGCCCGTTTTGCTGACCTTGTCCAGAATCGCTTGGCGGACTTCCGCCGCCACTTGCAAAAGCTCTTTATCGGTAAAGCGGTGCAGGTCCGTGGGTTGGACGATCTCACTCAGTAGGGGATATGCGCTATCCATGTATTATTTGAAACCCCCAGGCTTTCCTATTGGTGCCTTAACTATAGGACGTAGCCCACAAGCCTC
>DATFHI010000136.1:0-10026 GCA_035248525.1 Fimbriimonadaceae bacterium
AGGGAATGTAGTGAGCCACGAACATTCCGATCGCGCTCTCGATCTGCTCGGCGCTGGCTCCCATCAGTGCTCCATAAGTAGCAGCGGAGCCGATTGCGCCATGGACAACGTGGTCGATTTTGTAAGTCTTGAGGCTGAAAACCTCGGCTAATCGACCCCGGATTTCATCCAGCAAGACCATCGCCTTGAGCGCGGTTGCGCCGTCCAGTCCGCATTGCTGACAGGCGGCAGTGACCACGGGGTAGAAGTCGTTGTGGCCAAATTCGCCGGCCGTGTGTCCGAGCTCGGGCCGATAGCCAAAGTTGGTGCCATTGCTGTCCCACTCCCGCACCGCGCTAGAGTTGGCCACCACCGCCTTCTCCGCCTTCACCCGCTGACTAGAGCCAAAAACCGTTGCGCCGTCTCGATCCGGGTACTGCAATGCTTCCTTTCGGAGGATAGTGGGGGCGTTGGTGCCGAGGGCAAGGGCGCTCAGTCCGCACAGCACCGCGTCGGTATGAAAGAGTCGGACTCGGTTCAAAACCTGCAGACTGGGGTTACCTGAGGCGAGGAACTCTATGGCATATCCGCCAATACCAAGGGCCTGGTTGGAATCGTGGGGAAGGACGGTGACGTTGGACACGCCGATGATTTTAGCGCGGGATACCAGTGGTTAACGAAAGACATCGGCCGAACTTTCGTCTGATAGGTAACCTCGAACGATGCGCACCTCAGACTGGGATCCGAAGCTATACGACACTGCCGCAAGTTTTGTAACGAACTACGGTGGGGCGTTGGTGGACATCTTGGACCCTAAGCCAGGGGAGCGCATACTCGACATCGGTTGCGGTACTGGTCACCTCACCCACGAAATCCGGCAGCGCGGCGCAAAAGTAGTGGGGTTGGACTCCAGTCCAAACATGATCCAGGAGGCGCGGGCCAATTATCCGGACCTGGAATTCGTGCAAGCCAGCGCCAGTTCATTCACGTTCAAGGAGCCGTTCGACGCGGTTTTCTCCAATGCCGCCTTGCACTGGGTGCAGGATGCGGAAAGCGCAGTTTCCTGCATGAGCCATGCGCTTCGGCCCGGTGGGCGGTTCGTCGTCGAAACGGGCGGCAAGGGCAACATCGACCAACTCATAACCGCTCTCTTCAAGGCATTGGAGAAGTTCGACTGCTACGATGCAACCCACAATTGGTTTTTTCCCAGCATTGGCGAATACACCTCGATGCTGGAACGGCACCGTTTGGAGCCCACTGCGGTCTGGCTATTTGATCGCCCCACCAAGCTGGAAGGCGACAACGCGATCGTGGACTGGTTCAAGATCTTCGGCGACGCTATTCAAGCCAAAGTGGACGACGACTGCTTCCAAGAAGCGGTGGAGATGACTCAAAAGAGCCTGGAGCCCAAATTACGTAGGGACGGAGTCTGGTACGCCGATTACCGGAGGCTTCGCGTCGTTGCTCGACGATTGGGTTAAACCGCCGACTTCAAGCCTTCGAGCACCTTCCGGATACTCCAGTCGTTTTTCTCCAAGAGCTGGTACGCCTCTTCGAAGGTCACCGGAGCAAGCTCCTTCACGATGCGCGCGCAACGCTCCTTCAACTTGTGATTCTTTGCCTTAACGTCGACCATGAGGTTCTCGATGACCTTGCCCGCTCGCACCATTGCGCCGGTGCTGATGCGATTCAAAACTAACTTCTGAGCAGTTCCGGCTTTTAACCTCGTGGAGCCAGTTAGGATTTCTGGACCGGTGTCCAGCAGGATGGGATGATCCGCGAGATCCAGCAACGGTGTGTTCTTGTTGTTAGCAATGCCGCAGGTCCAGATGCCTTTTTGCTTGGCGTGACGAATTCCGCCCAAGACGAACGGGGTGGTACCGCTGGCCGCCAAGCCAATGACCACGTCGCGGGTGTCCACACGCAACTCATTCAGCGCCACGACCGCTTGATGGGGGTCGTCTTCCGCATCTTCGACCGCCTTAGATCCCGCCAACGCGCCGCCTGAAACAAGGGAAACGAACCGATCTCCTTCGATGCCGAAGGTGGGTGGCATTTCCGCCGCGTCGGTGGTGGCAATTCGTCCGCTGGTGCCGGAACCCAAATAGATTGTGCGACCGCCCTTCAAAAAAGCTTCGCAAACCCGATCGATAGCGATGGCTATGGAGTCCTCCGCCGCTCGCAGCGCTCTCAAAACGATCGCCTCCTCTTCGTTCATGAGCCGGACGATTTCCAGCGAGGACATCGAGTCGAGCCCGGTGCTTCGGGGGTTGCGAGATTCAGTTGACATTTGCCATTTCCTTGGCGAGCATGACCGCTCCAAATACGGGTGGTTTCACAATCCGTTGTACTTCCAATTTCATCTTTGGTAATTTTTCTTCGAGCCACCGGGTAAACGCATCGCGAAATTGCGGGGCGTTTTGCCAGAGTCCGCCGGCAAGGGTAATTCTCAGCTCTTGAACGTCGGAGAAATGCCGGCCGGCATGCTTTATGACGACGTCGGTGAGTAGGTTCATTTGAAGGTCGATGAAATTCAGGGCGTAGGCCCTGCCTTCCTTTGCATCGTGCCCAAACGCCTTCGCAAACTTGGACAAGACTGATTGCGGCGACGCCGATTGGTAAAGTCGGCTGACGATCGCGCTCTCCTCCATCGTGTCGAATTGCTTCTGTACGGATTCCCGCACGCTTTCGCTAGCTTCTCGAGGATTCCGCAAGTACTCCAGCAGTGCCTCGCGGCCAAATTGGTAGCCGGAGCCTTCGTCGCCCAGGATGAACCCACGACCCCCGCTTTTGACCATCCGGCCGGAGATTCGGGAGCACACCAGCGAACCTGTGCCGGCAATCACGCAGATGTCCGTACCTGTTTCACATGCGGCATAGGCGGCGGCGTAATCGGGTTCGGCTTGAACCTTGGCGGAAGGATAGATTGCGAGCAGGTAGCTTTCGGCACGGTTGCGATCCTGCTCGGTCATGAGTCCGGCAAAGCAGCCGCAAATGAAATCTGCCTCGGGACATTCTCTCGTCGCCTGAAGGAGATTCGAACGGAGTCTACGCTCGGGAGTCGATACCAAATTAGCTGAACCAGCTTGACCTTGGTGGATTAACGCACCCGTCTGGTCTAATGCCATTGCCCGGGACGACGAACCGCCACAGTCCAGCCCAAGAAAGATCGGCATGGAACGTCCTGTTTATACCCGTTCCGATTCAGTTCTGGGTTTAAGGTGGGCCAGGAAGGGTACGGCAAGGACCGCCAGGATAGCCAGCGCCGCGCCGGTAAAAAAGGTCGCTCTGGGCGAATAAGCCGACCATAGCCATCCCGCCAGGACATTGCCCAAAATGCTGGCGAATCCGGCGGTCATATAAAAGATTCCCATGGCGGTTCCGCGGACGGCACGAGGTGCAAAGTCTGCAACGAGGGCCTTGCTGACGCCGTCGGCCAAGCCGATGTAAACGCCGTAAAGCGCGAAAAGCAGCCAGATCGACTGTCCTCCGGCGAATGCAAAACCGATGTAAACCAGCGCGTATAGGGTCCACCCGGTGGTAATAACGCTCCATCTGCCAATTCGGTCGCTTAGCACTCCGGCGGGATAGGACAGTGCAATATAGGCGACGTTGTAGAGCAGATAAGCCAGAGTGGTGAGGATGAGCGGAAAATGCGTCGCCACCACTTGGGCGGGGAGCAGGTTAGCCAACCACTGGAACCCCGTAGTTTTTTCAAATATCCCATTGGCGCGAAGCAGGAGAAAAGTGTCGCTGGAATTGGCCAGTCCGAAGACAAAGCTGACGGCCACCGCCCCCCAAAAGGCCGGCGGTAGATTGCCCGATATCTTCCCGGGTTGAACGCCCGCATCCTCTTCTGTGTGGGGAGGTTCTTTTACCAATAAGGTGATAGCCACGGAGATCAAACCCGGGATGAAAGCAATGTAGAAAATCCACTTTAGGTCGCCAGGAATGAGGATCAATAGGACGATCGCCAGAACCCCACCCAAAAAGGCGCCGGTGGTATCCATCGCGCGATGAAGGCCAAAGGCTCTTCCGTATTGATCTTTCTCCACCGAGTCCGCAATGATCGCATCTCGCGCGGTGGTGCGCACTCCCTTGCCAAGCCGATCCAGCGACCTCGCCGCAAACACCATGGGCCAACCGCCCGGCAGTGCGATCAGCGGCTTTCCGAGGGCGCTCAGACCGTATCCAAGCTGAATCAATGGGACACGCTTTCCGGTCTTGTCGGAGTGCCAACCCGACCATCCCCGCATGAAACTGACGATGGCGGCAGCAAACCCCTCTATGATTCCCAACACCGACGGTTGCGCCATCAAAACCGTGGTCAGGTAGATGGGGATGATGGGGTAGACCATTTCCGAAGCAACGTCTGCCCACAGGCTCACCCAACCGAGCAGATAGACACGCTTGGGAAGCGGTCGCTGGTCCATTGAACGATCATAGCGCGATAGTAGACTTCAGCGCGAATGAAGCGGTCTATCTTGATCACTGGGGCGTCGAGCGGCATCGGCTGGGAAACTGCGTTAGCGCTGGCCAACGATGTGAATCACTTGACTCTGTCAGGCCGACGTGCCGACCGCTTGGAAGAGCTTGCCGGTCTTTGTAGGGCGCAGGGCGTACCGGTGAATACCCGTGCGGTAGATCTGGCCGATGAATCCGCGATCGATGAACTTTGCGAGGTTTGGTTATCCGTTCCAGGATTTCCAGTGTTAGTGAATTGCGCCGGGGTAGGGATATTTCAGACGTTCGACGAACTTTCATGGTCCGACTTCAAATCTCAGATACAAACCAACTTGATGGCGCCGGCGCAACTGATCCACTGTGCACTGCCCGCGATGATCGAACGAGGTGGCGGTCAAATCATTAACGTTCTGAGCATGGCCGCAACTCATGTGCTAAGTGGATGCGGAGGCTACTCGGCCTCCAAGGCTGGGTTGATGATGCTTGGGCGCGTGGTGTCGGCGGAAGCGAGGGCCCAGGGGGTCCGCCTGACCAACTTGCTGCCGGGAGCGGTTGCAACCGGTATCTGGTCTGGATCACCAATGGAGGCAAGGACGTCGGAAATGATCCCTCCCCAAAGCGTGGCGAGGATGATCGCCTTGATTGTCGAATCTCCTGGGGACTACACCGTCGACGAGCTTCTGATGATGCCGCCGAAGGGAGTTCTATGAGCCCGAATAGGATAAGATGAACCCAGAATTCTTCTTGAAATCTAAATGATTGAAGCGAAGAAGCGTTTTTAGTACGTCTCAGAAATAGGACCATGTCGATGAACGACAAAGCCCGCACGGTTTATTTGATGCAGCCGCCCCATTGGGGCGACTCCATCATACGATCGATACAGAGCATAGACTCTGAGGCTCGCACACGTTTGTGTGCGAGCCTTTTTTATTTTTCAGTGCGTGGTCTGGCAAGAACAAGAGGGAAATAGTATTCGCGATGCACGAAGTATTGGTACTCAACAGTAATTACGAGCCTCTGAACGTATGCAACATGCGGCGGGCCGTTGCGCTCCTTTTACTGGGCAAGGTCGAGGTGCTCCAGCACCGAGATCATCCGCTTGAGACCGTTCGCGGCTCGCAGACAGCTCCCTCCGTTTTGAAAATGCGGTACCAGGTGCGCCGTCCAATGCCCCAACTGCGGCTCTCCAGACATTCCATCCTGGCCCGCGACAATTACACCTGCCAATACTGCAATTCCAAGAAAGACCTCACCATCGACCACGTCCTGCCTCGCTGGGCGGGGGGGCCGCATACTTGGGACAACCTGGTCGCCTGCTGCCGACGCTGCAACTTGAAAAAGGGAGATAAGACTCCTTCCCAGGCGCAGATGAAGCTGGCTCGCAAGCCTAAGCGACCACACTTCATCCCGTATCTTTCCTTGCCGCTTTATCTAAAGGCCCAGGGCCGCGAAGATTGGCGGATGTATTTGCCGCACTTCGAGGAGTTTGCGCGGGAAGAAACGCTGAATTAGCGTCGCGAGGCGACGGTCAGATTTCGACTTGCCGCGGCGTGACCCTTGGACTGGAAAAGGGGAAGTCCGGCTTGAGCCAAGACCGCAAGGACTATCAAACTAATGCCGATCCGCGCCTTCACACCGCTATTCTCGGGTTTGGCGAGCAACTTTTGAAGCAAAGCCCGTATCCTTAGGAGGATGGCCTCGGGTCGATTAGTAGTTGGGGTAACCGGTGCGAGCGGCGCGATTTACGCTCAGCGCTTCTTGCGCGAAGCCGCCGAGCGTTGGAAAGATATCTATCTCATCCTCAGCGATCAGGGGATCCAAGTCGCGGAAACGGAGCTTGGAGTCGAGATAGATCGGCAGAAATTTTCCACTCTAGATTGGTTGGGACGGGAGTTTCCGGGAATCCACCTTCTTAATTCTCGCGATTACTTCACGCCTCCGGCGTCGGGTTCATTTCAGCACGACGGGATGGTAATCGTGCCCTGCTCGATGGGAACGGCGGGCCGCATTGCCCACGGGATTAGCGATGACCTTTTGACGCGCGCGGCAGACGTTTGTCTGAAAGAGCGACGACCGCTGGTGGTGGTTCCGCGAGAAATGCCGATGAGTTCTATCATGCTGCGCAATTTGGCGACGCTTTCTGAAGCAGGGGCGCGGGTAGTTCCGGCATGTCCGGCCTGGTACCACCGACCCGCCACGCTCGAGGAACTCGCCGACACTGTCGTAGACCGAATCTTGATGGCGCTCGGCGAGCGCCAGGAATCGGCAAAAGAGTGGATGGTTTGAGGGTCTGTGGATAGTCCTCGTCCGCTTGTCCCCCGAGTCGTCATTGCCGGCGGTTCTGGTTTTATTGGCCGTCGACTTGTGGAAGAGTTCTCCAACGCCAAGTACGAGGTGATCGTCCTTTCCCGATCTGGAGAAGAGTTGGCCGGGGCTAAGGTCGTCAAGTGGGATGGGCTAACCGTTGGCGAATGGGCCGGCTTTCTCAGCGGAGCCCAAGCCGTTATTAATCTGTCTGGCGAGTCCGTCTCCACCAAGTGGACTCCCGAAAGCAAGGCGAGAATTAAGGACAGCCGAGTTCGCAGCACCGAAACTATCGGCAAGGCCATCCGAACCTGCCCAATTCCCCCCGCGACCTGGATCAACGCGAGCGCAATTGGATTCTACGGCGACCGGGGCGATGAGGAGGTCAATGAAAACAGTTCCGCCGGTACCGGATTCCTAGCCGAAACCTGTTTGGCTTGGGAAGCCGCCCAGGACAACGCTGAGACCCCCGGCGTCCGAAAAACCAAGATACGGGTTGGCGTGGTGTTGGGTAAGGGCGGCGGCGCGATGGAGGAGATGCTCAAGTACGCCAAGCGGTTTTTGGGGGGCGCCCAGGGAAGTGGCAACCAATGGGTTTCCTGGATTCACGTCGAAGACCTGGCGGGAATTTTCCGATGGGCTGTTGAAAATGCTGTTCCAGGCGTGGTCAATGGTGTCGCACCAAGCCCGGCAAGAAACAAGTTTCTTATGCAAGAAGTTCGCCGGGCGGTGAATCGGCCCTGGAGTCCGCCGGTGCCTGGAGCCATTTTGAAGTTGGTAGGTTCCCTGATGGGCGTGGAAGCGGGGTTGCTGCTTGTAAGTGAAAAGGTCCGATCTACGGTTTTGAGCGACTTCGTATTCAAATTCCCAACGTTGCACGCGGCCATTCAGGACATCGTCCAAGATTCCGAACCGGCGAATCCGAGTCCGTAAGTAGAAGACTGCTTGCAGGTAAAATGATCGTCTTACACGAAGGCTCTTCCTTCTGCTATTACCGCTATGCAAGTCACCCGCCAAGATTTAAACGCCTGCACCGTTTCGCTGAATGTCGTTTGCGACAAGGAGCAGGTCGAACAAGGATTTCTTAAAGCTACCAAGCAAATCTCCAAGACTATAAAGATGCCTGGATTCCGCCCTGGACATGTTCCAAAAGGGATGATCGAAAAGATGATCGATCCCCAGCATCTCAACGAAGAGGCTGCCGAACAGATCGTGCGCGCGGCATTCCGACAGGCAATGGAGCAGGAGAAAATCCAACCCGACCCCGGTACCGCCCCCGCCGTTGAGCTCGTGAAGCTGGACAGGGAAGAGGGAGCCTGCGAATTCAACGCCAAGGTCCCACTGCCTCCTGTGGTTGAAATCGGCGATTACAAAGGCTTGCCGGTCGAGAAAGAGGCTGTAGAGGTCACCGAAGAGGAAGTCGAATACCAAATCGAGGAGCTTCGAAAGCAGCGACATTCCCGAGAAGCCGTCACGGATCGCGGCGCGGAGGAAGGCGATGTCGCGGTCGTTAATATCAAGCTAGAGGGTGAAGAGGGGGACGGCCGAAACTTCATGACCGTAGTCGGCAAAACTTTCCCTCAACTAGACCAGGCCCTCAGTGGTATGAAAGTGGAGGAGATGAAGAATCTCGATCTCACCTTCCCGGAGAACTTCCAGGAGAAGGATTGGGCGGGCAAGCCTTACAAATGCCTGGTGACCCTGAACTCGATCAGCGCGGTCAAGTTGCCGGCAATCGATGATGCGTTCGCGCAGAGCTTAAAGACCGAAAACCTGGATGATTTGAAGACCAAGCTTCGAGAAGGGATCATGCGCGCCAAGAACGACATGGTGCGCGAGATGGTCACGGATCAACTCCTCGAACGGCTCCAAGAGCGAAGCAAGGTCCAGGTCAGCGACAATATGTGGGAGCAGTTGGCGAACCGGCGGCTTCGGGAGACCGAGCAAGAGGTCCATGAGCAGGGCAAGACCATGGAAACTCACGCAGCGGAGAACGGCATGACGGTCGAAGCATTCGTTGAAGCCTGGAGAGAGAAGGCAAAGACCCAGGTTATCCGGGCGCTGCTGATTCGAACCGTTTTCGAGAAGGAGAAGTTGTCCATCACCAATGAGGATCTGAACCGCGAACTATATGCGATGGCGAGCGAGTTCGGAGTGGAGCCGCAACAGATGTTGGAGATGCTTCAGAAGAACAACGCTATGGAAGAGGTGCAGTATCGCTCCATTTCACGAAAAGTTAGCGAGTTCTTACTTCAAAATGCCGATATCAAAGAAGTCGCTCTCGCCGGGGCCTAACGGTCCCAGCGCAGTTCGGCGTCTGAAAATCTAAACTGGGCCTAGCAACAGGAGGTTAATGTGGGCGTACCAATGGTAATCGAACAGTCTTCGCGCGGTGAGCGCGCGTACGACCTTTGGTCGAGACTGCTGAAGGATCGGATTGTTTACTTAGGGACGGAGATCGACGATTACTTCGCGAATCTGATCGTGGCCCAATTACTCTTCCTGGAAAAGGAAGATCCTGATAAAGATATCGAGTTGTACATCAACTCGCCCGGTGGCTCGGTTTATGCAGGGCTTGCTATTTACGACACGATGCAAGTTATCAAGTGCGATGTAGCCACCACCTGCGTAGGAGTTGCCGCCTCGATGGGCGCAGTACTTCTGGCCGGTGGCGCCAAAGGCAAACGATCCGCACTCAAGCATGCTCGCATCATGATTCACCAGGTTTCGAGTGGTTTCCGAGGAACTGCTGCCGACATTAATGTACAGGTAGCGGAGACAAACCGGTTGATGGATACGCTCATGGGCCTTCTCAGCCACGACACGGGGCAACCCGAGGAAAAGGTTAGAAAGGACTGCGATCGCGATCACTGGCTCGCATCCGACGAAGCTGTTGCGTACGGTTTAGTTGACCGTATGGTTGAACCTGGCGTACGATAAAAGCAGACTCTGGAATATTGAATGGCTAGGCAAGTGGAAAGACGCGATCAATGCTGTCTCTGTGGCAAGACCAAAGAGCAGGTTAGAAAACTGATTTTGGGACTGCACGGAGCGGTGTGTTCGGACTGTATCGACCTCTGCAACGACATTCTTAACAACGACCCGGAAAAGAAGGAAACGGGAATTCTGCCTCCGGTGCCAGCGAGGGCAACTCCCACCGCGCAACCGGGGCAGAAAGTGCCCAAGCCGGTCGAGATCGTTCGCCATCTGGACAACTACGTCATCGGCCAGCACCATGCGAAGAAGGCGTTGGCGGTTGCGGTCTATAACCACTACAAG
>DATFHI010000137.1:0-3232 GCA_035248525.1 Fimbriimonadaceae bacterium
TTTTCAAACCTCGAACCCTCTACAGCAGAGCGCCAATACGACCGCCGACGAAAGGTTAAGTCGTCTGCGACTCGCTCCAGTACTGAGTCCTCGAACCTTCCATCCTTCAATATCGATCCCATCATGCTGATCCCGATGGCCTCATCCGCCGGCACGACAGAGAAGCCAATCCGAATGTGATCAGGAGACAGCGAAGCTCTGACTCGGCTCCCTACTCTCCCTGCCACGTCGGCAATTTGGGCCTTGCTGTAACTCTTCGTGTCCTCGCCCAGAGCGCCAACCATGATCTGTACGATGTTTCGCTGCCGCAGGTCCAAATGCGGGACCTTTATGACCGCTTGAATGGTCGCCACTGATGCAGTCTCGTCCAACATTTCAACCACCGTCGATTGCTGGATGGCGACTGCTGCGAGGAAGGCGATCACCGCCCTACCACCGTAACTGCGTTCGCCTTTTCGAAGGCTTTCGCACCTTCGCGGAACTGCTGATAATTCAGGTTGTCGATCGCCGCCAACATTTGCTCCGGGCGACTGCCGGCGTTTTGACATAGCAAAAGTCCGCGTATAAAGCCCACTCCCTGGGCAGTCCGCAAATAGCGTTGGACCCAACTCCGAGCTAAGTACTTACCAGTTTCGTAAAGTCTGGGAAAGTCAGCTTCGGTCACCTCGTCGATTTTGATGCCCATTCCGGACAGCTTCTCGGTCTGCCCAACGATAATCAATCCTCGATTTAAGGTTGGCGTGTAGGTCAAGAAACCCCCTTCCACTTGGCTAGCTACGGCCAATCCAAATGCCAGCGCGCCAACTGTGCTCGGAGTGTCGAATGATTCGACCAGCGCCGCTCTTCCCTCTCCCGACGCTGTCGTCTCTACCCTTCCTGATTTGCCAACATCCCGGGGTTCAAATGCTTCGCGAATCGCGCCTTGGCGCATTCCAATTGCCTCAACGCCCTTCTCGGTCGCGGCTTTGATGTCCACCGGTCCCGAAATCACCAACACGAGATTTTCTGGATAGAACTGCTTGCGCTGAACATCTCGGAGCGCGGCCGGAGTCGCATTTGTCAGCGACTCCACCGTTCCCTGCGGATCTAGCCCCGCATCGCCGTAAGCAAAAGTCCAAGCTGCGCTCCCCAGTCGAACGGCGTCTTCGTACGTTGCGAACTCCTCCGCCATCACTTGGATCTCTTTTTTGATCTCCTGCTCGGTGGTCTCCAACGGCCGTAGCATCTCCAGCACGCTCGCAATCGCCAAGTCGAGTTTGGCGGGGGGTGCGTCGACCTGGAATTGCATGGCGTCCCGGAAGGTGTTCGCCTGAAGGGTGCAGCCTTGCGATTCCAGTCGAGCATCCAAATTCCGACCAACGCCCTTGGCAATGAGGTGCTCCACTAAGTGCCGCCAACCGTGAGTCGCCCGCGTTTCGGGTACGGACCTTGAGGAAGCCCAGAGTTGAACTGAAACCGTTGGTTCTTGAGCCATCCGCTCCACCATGACCACGGCGCCATTGCGACAAATCGTACGCAACCGTGGCGGCTCATCCTGATGGGGAGCCAAAACAAGCGAAAGGACAACCGCGAGCATGGGAAGACTAGAGTATGACGCGAGTTTTAGTGGAAGTAGCTCGCCCCGTTGATATCGATAACGACTCCAGACAAGTAAACCGCGCGATCGCTTAGCAAGAATTCTGCAGCGTTCGCACAATCTTCCGGGCTTGCCATTCTCCCAAGAGGAATGCCTTCCAAGATCGCGGGGAGTCTCTCATCCATGCCCTGTCTGGCCATTGCCGTGTCGACCCACCCTGGGGCGATGCCAAAGGTTTGAATGTTCTTCAGCGCAAGCTCGACGGCGAGTGCGCGGGTCAAGTTGATCAGAGCGGCTTTTGAGGCGGAGTACATGCATGCCCCGGCTTCTCCGCGAAATCCAACGCGAGATGCGACATTGAGAATTCGTCCTCCGCCAAGCATCTCGAAGTGCTCGACCGCCGCCTTGCAAATTCTAAGCGGAGCTTCGAAGTTCAAATTGAACGTTGATCGGTAGTTATCGATCAAGTCATTGGCAGAGGATTCCAAAAATGAGATAGGCAAGTACCGGCCAGCATTATTCACGACGGCGTTCAGCGGACCGTCCCCGATTACTTCCTCAACCAGACGATCCGCCAATTCCGGATGCTGCAAGTCGTAAGCGTAAACTCCCGCAAGTGAGTCGCCAATTGCAACCGCTGCTTCCTCCAACTCCTTGGAACTTCGGGAACCGTGCAAGGCAACTTTCCACCCTGAAGTTGCCAACTTTTCGGCGATCGTCCGGCCAATTCCTCGCGATGATCCGGTGACGAGAACGCGTGGATGCATCGAAATATTGTACTAACCGCATCTTCCATGCCGTTTGCAATTCAACTCAAATTCGATATCCTATGGGTCATTGCAATGAAATTCGTCTTGTTCTTCGCGGGAGCATTCGCTCTCTTCTCGCCGGCCTTGCTCCTTAAGGGAGCATCTCCGGCCGCCCATCCTGTGCTCAATCCAACGTATTCCGAGCATGTGGCGCCGATTATCAACGACCACTGCGTCGCTTGCCACCGGCCTGGAGAGGTTGCGCCGTTCTCGCTTGTCGGATACGAGAATGCCAAGAAATGGGCGGCCATGGCTCACAAAGTGACCGCTTCAGGCCAAATGCCTCCCTGGAAAGCAAAGAGCGGCTACGGCGAATTCCAAGACGAGAATCGACTCGACGCTAGAGAGACGGAAATCCTACGGCTGTGGAGCGAACAGGGTGCAGTTCGTGGCGACACCAAGAAAGAACCGCCAAATCCGAAATTTGATTCGGACTGGGCGCTGGGAAAACCTGACCTTGTAGTTACCCAGTCCAAGCCGTATGCAGTCTCTCCCGAAGGCACGGACGAATATCGAAATTTCGTGGTCAAAACGAGCTCCAAGGAGCCGATGTGGATCACCGCAATGGATGTTAAGCCCGGAAATACGCGGATCGTACACCACGTGATCGTGTTCCTGGACAACACCGGTCAATCCGAAAAGTTGGCGGCACAAAACAAAGATGGGAAAGAGGGCTACGAGACTTTTGGAGGGGTGGGATTTCTTCCCAGCGGCTCTCTGGGCGGTTGGGCGCCAGGCATGCGAGCCAGAATGCTGCCCGCCGGCAAAGCTTTTAAAGTTGAACCGGGAGCCCGACTGGTACTCCAGGTTCACTACAACAAATCCGGCAAAGCTGAAACCGACTTAA
>DATFHI010000138.1:0-7352 GCA_035248525.1 Fimbriimonadaceae bacterium
CGACGATGAGGTCCACGTCAATGGCAAGCCCATCAAAGTCTTCGCCGAGCGCGACCCTGGAAACATTCCCTGGGACAGCGAAAGGGTGGATGTGGTGCTCGAGTGCACAGGACTATTTACCGATGCGACCAAAGCGGTTGCCCACCGGAATCACGGAGTCAAGAAGGTCATCATTTCGGCACCCGCCAAGAATGAGGACGTGACGATCGTGTTGGGTGTGAATGACGGTATGTATGACCCGGCGAAGCATCACGTGATCTCCAACGCAAGCTGCACCACCAACGGACTTGCGCCGGTCGCCAAGGTCATGCATGAAAGGTTTGGGGTGGAGAAGGGGCTTTTGACTACCGTCCACGCCTTTACCAACTCGCAAAAGACTCAAGACACCGCGGCAAAGGACTTGCGGGATGCGAGGGCCGCTTCTCAGAACATTGTGCCCAGTAGCACGGGCGCCGCCAAGGCGGTTGGACTGGTCATTCCGGAGCTCAAGGGCAAGTTCACGGGGATGGCGTTTCGAGTTCCTACGCCAACAGTGTCGGTTGTCGACTTCACCGCCATGTTGAGCCGAGATGTGACGCCGGAAGAGATCAATTCCGCAATGAAGGAGTATTCCGAGGGCCCAATGAAGGGGATCCTCGCCTACACCGAAGAGGAATTGGTCAGCACCGACTTGCGCGGCAACCCCCACAGCTCGATCTTCTCCGCGCCGGACACGGTGGGATTGGGCAATTTGGTTAAGGTCGTCAGTTGGTATGACAACGAGTGGGGCTACAGTTGCCGAATCGCAGACATTGTGACCTTCGTTGCTGAGAAGGGCTTGTAAGGTTTTTGGAATAAAGACCCAAAGTCAACCGCTCCTCGTAGGTTCGCGTTAGACTTTCGGCATGGTGGGGTATCCATCGAAGCTTGTCCTACTGCTATCTGTAACGGCATTTCCGGCGCTAATTTTCGCCCAAACGTTGGAGTCAATTGAAGGGAAAATTAGAGAATCTAGGTTAAATTTCCCTTCTTATCTAGCGACCATATCAGAAGAGGTCACGGTCTCCGGGACTCCGAGAAAGTTGGAGGCAGGCGATCTGTCATGGGGAGATAGAAACGGAAGGCGCACCTACCAAATCGCTCACCTTAACGGCAAATTTCTGTACGACTCAAAGAGCTATTACGGCGAAGAGTTAAACGGACTTCCGCCGTTACATAAAACCTTTATCTTGGATAACGGAACCCTCATTTCGGACGAACCAACGCTCCAAATTGGTGAAATTCAGAAGGTAAGGCAGATCGACGAACTACCCCCAAGCTTTAGTTTTATGCAAACTGGCCATTCGGTGGATGAGATCATCGGTGAACTCAAAGATCCGCAGATTTCTGCGACCCCCGACAAGCTCGTTGAGATTAAAGGCGACTATCAAGGAATGGCAGTTGAAATCATCGTCGACCCGTCAAATGACTGGAGCCTCACGCAGATTTCATATGGTCATTCTAAAGAAGTCCAATCAACGGTTAAGTCTTGGATTGGATTTGCCGGACGGAAGGTACCCGAAACAATTGAAACGAAGATGCCGATAGATGGCGGTTCCCGAATAGCCGTCAGGCGTTATGAAGTAATAAACATAGAACCATTACCGAAGAAGTTTGAATTTAAATTGAATTGGCGGGATGGAACTCGAGTTTATGACCGCATTAACGACAAGGTATTAACGGTCAAGGATGGAGAGTTGGAACCCGACCCGGTGTTCGATAAGTCAAGCCGGACGAAGGTTTCGTCTAATTCGGCCATCTTTATCGGCGCAGGTGCGGTTGGGGTTCTTTCCCTGATGCTTTTGGCGGCGAATATGGTGCGCAGGAGAAATACGGCTAACCGATAAGCAGTTGCTAATTGTCTTCAGTTTCATGTCCGAGCAAATGTCGGACTGAATAAATTTGGCCCGTATGATAGGCCACGTGAAAGGCCTGGTATTGCACGAAGTTGCCCCATGTTCCCCATTGCCCCGGGTACGGCTCTTCGATCCTTTTGTCCATGACCAGCGCCTTCACCGCCTCATGCACTCTCAACACTTCAGCCAGGAGGTCTTCTGGAGTCAATTCAACCCGGTAGGGCGTGTCGACGTTCAACGTGTAGTAACGAAATCCATGGTCGATGAGCGGACTTTGAATGGGTAGCGTGCTGATGTCAGGACGATCGTTCCCCTCGCCGGTGCCCCAAACCGCTTGCCAGTAGGCGACGTGGCCGGCAATCTCACCCACGCTGAGGAGTCGGGGATGAGGTCGCTTCCACAGGTCTTCCGAGGGAAAGTTGCCCATCGAGATTGCGAACTCACGATGTCCTTCATCCCAGGCGTCGACGAGCGGAGCAAGGTTGGTCACAGCATGATCACGCTTCGGATAACGTTCCCGGTCTCCATTTCATGGAATGCCGCTTCAACGTCCTCCAGACCGATCTTGCGCGTGACCATCTCGTCGAGTTTGAGCTTTCCTTCCAGATACAGCTGAGCCATCAGAGGAAAGTCCTGCGAAGGAAGCGCGTCGCCGCAGTGGCAGACCGCTACTCCGGCCTTGTTCCAATAAACCCCGGTCGCCATATCGCCTAGATTCAGGTTCACGGCATCTGAAGCGGCGGGAAATCCGATGGTCGTAGCGGTGCCGCCGTAGCTGAGCATCTTCACCGCTTGCTCCGTGCACATGGGGATGCCGGTGGCTTCAAAGGCAAATTCAACGCCTCCATCCCAGCCGTCTTCGGTGATCTTGCGCACCTCCGCCACGGCGTCCACCTCTTTGGCATTCACGGTGTGGGTCGCGCCGAAATCCTTGGCCCATTGGAGCTTGACCGGGTTCACGTCCACGGCGATGATCTGCTTAGCGTGCTGGAGCTTCGCACCCTGAATCACGCTCAGGCCGACTCCGCCACATCCAATTACGGCAACCCGGGATCCCGGAAACACCTTCACAGTATTCATTGCCGCTCCAACTCCGGTAATCACCCCGCAAGCGATTAAGCACGCCTTGTCCAATGGCATCTCCTTTGGCATTTTGATAGCGGCTTTGGCATGCACGACGGTGTGGGTGGAGAACGTGCCGCACCTGAGGACTTGGGAGCATTGGGCACCGTCACGCTTGCGTTTGATGCGGGGTTTTGGGCGCAATGCCATGTAGCAGTGGCGCGGGTCGCCGCGTTTACAGGCTGGACACTGTTCACAGGGAGCGCGGTACGCGAGTACAACCGGATCGCCAACTGCAAGATCGGTGACGCCTTCGCCTACTTCCTGCACAATTCCGGCGCCTTCATGGCCCAAAACAATTGGGAATGGCATCCCGTTGCCCTTCAGATTCTTAACTGTCAGGTCGGTGTGGCAGACTCCGCTCGCCACCAATTTGATGAGCACCTCATTTGGACCGGGTGAATCGATGGTGATTTCCTCGACGACAGCGTCTTCGCCGGGATTGTTGAGTAGGCATGCGCGACCCTCGATCATGCGCAAATCCTACCGCAAGAACTAGGCATCTCGGTACCATCTTCGCATGGTGCGACAGGCGACGGCAGAGGATTTGGAGGGGATCAATACGATCGAGAATTGGGCGGTTGAAAACATCTTCGGCCACTTTGGAATCTCCGCGGTCGAGTTAAGTGCCACTTGCGGTGCGTTTGACGCAGCCCGGGGCATTTATCCGTGGTTCGTTGCAGACCGTGATGGAAAGGTCATCGGATTTGCGCGAGCGGCAGCATGGAAAGCTCGCGAAGCCTATCGGCGATCTACTGAAATTGGGATCTATGTGGCCCCGGAGCACCACGGCCAGGGAATCGGACGCTCGTTGTACGCGGAATTATTTGGGGAATTGGAGAGAATGGACTTTCATACGGTCATCGCCGGCATCACCTTGCCCAACCCGGCCAGCGTTCGACTTCATGAAAGTTTTGGAATGACACGGATCGGCACGTTTCCTGAAGTTGGATTCAAGTTCGGAGAGTGGAGATCGGTCGGTTACTGGTGTCGGGTCCTGGGAAGTTAGCGCAAAGGTCCCTCGGAGCGGATACCTCGCAACTATCCGGGTTATCATTCGTCCTAGATGTGGTGATCTCGATGAGAGCCTTACTTGTGATCTTCGGTTTGGGAGTTCTTGCTGCGGCATTTGCCGTTCAAGGTCGCCCAGATGTACCGTTCCAAATAATCGACCGGGGTCAGTACTCGGGTGAGGCGGAGGCGGGCGTCAAGGTGCTCCGGACGGAGCGAGCTTTCGAGGAATTCCTGAAAGACAAGAGCGAAGAGAAGATCAAACCTTTGATGAAGCAGGTCGACTGGCAGTCCGAACAGATTGTCGTCGTATTTGCCGGGCAACATCCATCAGGTGGCTACGGAATCGATATTCGTCGAATTGCCAATATCGATATTCAGCGACTCCAGGTTGAGGCCAAACTCGCCAAGCCGGCTCCAGGGCAAATCGTCACCCAGGCGTTTACAACTCCCTATGTGATCCTGAAAATGCAACGTCAAGTGGCGGCCATCAAGCTTAAGTTCTCGACGGACTAAGTTCAACTTCTTGGGCAAGAGTTCCGGCGTAGGTCGGGGTGGGTCCTAATGTTTTCAGCGGCAACTCGATCGGAGTGTATTCGTCTGCCAAGTCCGACTGCAGTTTGCCGGCTTTACGGGAGATGAACGGCCGCTCGAATGCCAGGCTGAAGAGCCACGAACCAATCAGGATCACCGGTAACCCAACGCCGAGGCAGAACAGCATCTCGGCGGCATCGCCCTTGATGCTAGCGGGTCGGTAAACGAATAGCGTTTGGAGTACCGGATGATGCAGCAAGTAAAGGCTGTAGGAGAAAGCTCCAAGCTTGATGAGTGGCTTCCAACCAAACCATCCAGGAATCTGAAACCAGGGAGCAACCGCGCCAAGATAGATCAGACAGGCAACCGCCCCGCCGACGAACAAATCGCTTGGCACCAAGGATTTGGATTGGATCGTCATCCCGATTCCGACAATGCTCGCCAGAAAAATGGCCACGGCGAGCTTGGGCTGAGTGCCGACATACAAATTCGGACGGTAAGCGAAGTGGGCGGTCACCATCCCCAAGCAAAACAGCGGCAAGTACCAGGGATAAAGTTTCAGGGAAACGGGAAGCGCGACGAGCAGAGTAGTTGCCAGCACGGACACAATGCCCAAGAGCCCAATTCGACCCACTTTGAATAGGAGGGCGACCAGCAAAGGAAAGACCAGATAAAGCTGGACCTCGATGGCAATGCTCCACAGGACGCCGTTGATCTTGTACATCCATGCGGGCGACAAGTTGTGGACCATGAAGACGTGAGCGGCCAGGTTCTCGCGGGTGACCGGCACATATTGAGAGTAGGGGAGTCCGGGTTGGTATTGAGTGACAAAAATACAAACCAGTACCGACAGGATCAGGCAGGCATAGTAGGCGGGCAAAATTCGCCAAGCTCGGCGTTGGTAGAACCGCTTGAGATCATGAATGCGTCCGTCTTTTCCGTTTAGTAATGAAAGCTGTAAGCAGAACCCAGAAAGGACGATGAATGCTGCGACAGCAAGATGCCCGAAGGTGAAGGGCAACATCAACTTCTGCAGCCAAATTGGGGCCGTGCTCTTCCCCGCGATGAATTGGGGATCGACGATGTTCACGAAGTGACTGAACACCACATATAGCGCCGCAACTCCCCGCATGCCTTCGACAAGCTCGAGGCGCTCGGTCAGAATGGGGGTCGGCCGCCGATGGGCAGCACGTCGGCGCATTAGACTATGATGACATCCCTGGGCATGTGCTCTCTTGGGTTTGCCGGCAGATGCGTAGTGCCGATACCTTCCGCCTTTCCGTGCGTCAATATAGGACATGAATCCTTCGTCCTTCATGCATAAGACGGTTCTCGCCGCTCTGCTGTTATGCACATTTACGCCCGGTCCCTCTCAGATTGTTCGCCAAGACATGATCAATTGGCGCACATACCGCCAAGGGGCCCTGTCCAACGCCCGCGGAACGCTTACGAACGTGTTCGAGACTCAAGGACAATTTGAATCCTATTGGGAACGCGTGAACGGCAACATCGCCGGCAAATTGCCGACCGGTGGAATCGATTGGGGAAAAGAAAAGCTCATTGCGATTAATCTGGGGCCCCGAGCCAACATCGGCCATGAAGTGATTGTCCGGTCGATCACCCGCGTCCGAACCGGGGAGATTCAGGTTTTGTTCCAGGAGCAATTGCCGCTGCGAGGAGTGAACTATCCACAGATCCAGGTCAGCCCATGGGTGCTGGTGAAGATGGATAGAACGCCGGGCTTGATCACCTTCAAGGGCGAAACGGTTAACCGCCTGCCTGGAGTGATTCAAGGCGCGAATAGCCGTTGCTGCGGCGACGTTTGCCGTTGCTGTAACAATTGCGGCTGCTGTGGCGAGGAACACTAATTAGCCCGCGATGAAGGCGGAGATTGTTTCGGTCGGGACTGAGCTCCTGCTCGGCCAGATTGTGGACACCCACGCCCCCAGAATGGCCCAAATCCTGGCCGACTGCGGCATTGGTTGCACCAACCGTCAGACCGTTGGCGACAATTTGGAGCGCCTGACGGATTCACTTAAGGTGGCCTTGTCTCGCTCGGACTTTGTTATCACGATCGGTGGGCTCGGCCCGACTGAGGATGACATTACGCGGGAAGGGATCGCCGCTGCTCTGGGAGTCGAACTGAGTGTCGATCCCGAGTATGAAAAGCATTTGCGGGACATTTTCGCATTGAGGAAATTCCGCTGGGTCGAATCAAATTTGAAGCAGGCGATGCGTCCATCTTGCGGTGAATTCATCGACAATCCCAATGGCACCGCCCCCGGCCTGATTTGCCAATCAAATGGCAAGACGGTAATTGCGATTCCCGGTCCGAAGAGCGAATTTGGCCCGATGGCGGAGGGATCCGTCAAATCTTTTTTGGAAAAAGCGGGCGGGGGCGGCGTTATTTTCAGCCGAACGCTGAGGGTTTGCGGTTTGGGTGAAAGCTTCGTGGAGGATCGCATCCGGGAGTTGATGCGAGGGGGAAATCCGACGGTCGCCCCCTATGCCCATCCCTCGGAAGTTCATCTCCGCTTGACCGCGAAAGCCGCTAGCCGGACCGAGGCAGAGCGAATTCTGGAACCTCTGGAACAGCGGATTCGGGGGATCTTGGGAAATGCGGTTTATGGAGTTAATGAAACGACTCTGGAGGATTCCGTGGTAGCGATGCTTAAGGAGCGCAATGCCACAGTGGCGGTTGCCGAGAGCATCACGGGTGGTTGGCTGGGTCAACGATTTACAAGCGTCGCCGGCTCAGGAGATGTTTTTCTTGGCGGAATGATCACATATGACTCCGGCACCAAGGAGACT
>DATFHI010000139.1:0-7639 GCA_035248525.1 Fimbriimonadaceae bacterium
CGCAAGTAGTGGCGCGGCCTGTTCTTCGGGTTCATTGGAGCCCAGCCATGTCCTGCTTGCGATGGGCTATTCGGGGCAGGAGGCGGGCGAGGCCGTCCGCTTCACTTTCGGCTGGCCGAATACCGTTGAGGAAACTCTAGAAGCAGCCCAGCGCGTCGATCGGTGCGTCGAAGAGATATTAGGCACGCGTCGGTAGGTATCGTTCAGTCAATCCATGTCCTTACCGATCGAAGAACTGACCCCGACCCAAATCGTTTCCGAGCTGGACCGCTATATCGTGGGGCAGAAGGCGGCGAAGCGGGCGGTGGCGGTGGCGCTCCGAAACCGGTTCCGACGTCAGCAGCTTCCGGAATCGGAGCGCGATGACATTCTCCCCAAAAATATTCTGATGATTGGGCCAACGGGGGTTGGCAAGACGGAGATTGCGAGGCGGTTGGCGCAATTGGCGCGCGCGCCCTTTATTAAAGTCGAGGCTACGAAATTCACCGAAGTCGGTTATGTCGGTCGGGACGTGGAGTCCATGGTGCGCGACCTGGCGGCGTCGGCAGTCCGACTCGTAGAGCGTGAAAAGATGGAGGCGGTTCGCCCTGAGGCTCATCGGCGGGCGGTTGAGCGATTGGTCGACCTGCTGGACGAGGAACGCCCCATGCGGCGCCGCAAGAAAAAAGCAACCGCGGACGTCAAAGACAATCCGGTGGTCCGCCAAGCCTTCGAAATCTTCGGGGCGAAATTCGACGACGATTATCCGGAAGACCTTTTTGAAGCGGACGACAGCGATTACAAACGTCGGCGGACGCGGCGCAATCGGATTCGGCGGGACATCGAAGCCGGTGCATTGGATGACCGGGTTGTCGAAGTTGAGACGGAAGAAGCTTCGAATCCTTTTGTGCAGGTTTTCACTCCCCAAGGAATGGAGGAGATGGGTCTCGACACCAACCAGGTCGGCAGCCCGTTTGGCTCTAAGCGGTCGACTCGTCAGGCGACAGTCAAGGAAGCGCTGGAGATTTTGATCCAGGAGGAAGCGCGCAAAGTCGTGGACCAAGCAACGATCCGGCGAGATGCTATCGTTCGGACGGAGCAAACCGGCATCATCTTTTTGGATGAGTTAGATAAGGTGGCGAGCAAATCCAGTCAGGGTGCAGGGCCGGACGTTTCTCGGGAAGGCGTGCAGCGAGATCTCTTGCCGATCATCGAAGGGTCGACGGTTGCCACGAAGTTTGGTGCGGTGCGAACCGACCATATCCTTTTCATTGCGGCGGGAGCGTTCCATATGGCGCGTCCCAGCGACTTGATCCCCGAATTGCAGGGGAGGTTGCCGATCCGGGTGGAGTTGGAGGGGCTGACCGAGGAAGACTTCAAGCGGATCCTCTTTGAACCCAAGAATGCATTGACCAAGCAGTATGAAAAACTGCTTTCCACGGAAGGGATCGAATTGAGTTTCACGCCGGAAGCGTTGGATGAGATCGCGAAAATCGCGGCGGATGTGAATGCGAAAACTGAAAACATCGGGGCGCGACGGCTACATACCATCATGGAGAAATTGCTGGAAGACCTGCTCTTTGAAGCGCCGGAAGTCGGGTCTAAGTCGGTGACTCTGGACCGGAAAGATGTGCAGAGTCGCCTTTCCAATTTGGCTCAAGACGTGGATTTGAGCCGTTACATTCTGTAGGCCCTGGATGATTGTGCCAGGACAAGCGTGGATCGGCCTTCGTACGCCCTGGATGATTGTGCCAGGGTTGCGCCAGGGCATGCCGTCAGCCCTCCGTACACCCTGGATGATCGTGCCAGGGTTGGCGGGATGGTTTGTGCCTGGGCAGGCATCCAATTTGCCCGGCACAATCATCCGGGGCGTACGGTTCCCTTTTCCAATGCAGGATCATCAGGTCATAGATCGCCTGGGCAGCCATTCAATTTCCCCACAATCATCCGGGGCGTACGGTTCCCTATTCCAATGCAGGATCATCAGGTCATAGATCGCCTGGGCAGCCATTCAATTTCCCCGGCACAATCATCCGGGGCGTACGGTTCCCTTTTCCGAGGCAGGATCATCAGGTCATAGAACACGCCTGGGCAGCCATTCAATTTCCCCGGGCACAATCATCCGGGGCGTACGGGCTTGGATTGGAAGGCGATTCTATGGCCTGGTGACCTGAATCTGCCAATCCACGATATCCAAATCCGGGTCGGGGACGTCGTTCTGGGTTTCGACCCCTTGGTATTGACCCTGGGTGTTGGAGTAGGTGTTGTTTTGATCCAGGGAGACGGTAAGGAAATTCCCGACATCGAACACCGAATCGTTATCTCCGATGCCATCCCAAAACTTGCTGCCGGTATCGTTCCCCTGAGGCACGCGGTCCATGGTGAGAAAATTCACCTGAAGGTTCCGAAGCAAGGGGATGTCGCCTGAATTTTGAGCGATCTGACTCAGGTCGAGGGTGAACTCGATGGTCCGGTCATTCTCTCCCACGTCGCGGACATTAAGCGGGATGGATTTGAGCGCAAATTGCGTGAGATAAGCCTGGCCGTCCACCGGGAATTGGTTGTCGGGAATCGGGTCGGTGAACTCGAACAGTTGGTACTCGGGGGATTGAAACGCATCCCATTTCATGAAGACGTTGGCGCGACCAGCGACCATCCCATTCCCCCACGGGGCGGCAATAACAGGGATCGGTCCGCGGTCTTTATCAAAGGGAGGATTGTCCTTGGCCCAGCGAATAGCGACCACGTAAATGTAGTTCGGCTTGATCTTGCCAGCGACCGTCATGGAGAATCGAACTTGGGTGTTCGCTCCGGCGGCGCCGTTCCCGGGGAATTTGGCGCATCCGGCAAGGAGGAGAAGAAGTGACGCCAGAAGCGTAAAGCATGTAGCGTAACGTGCAGAAATCTTCATATCACGCCTTCCGTGTAGTAAAGGATTCGATGGCAGGTTTCGCACGTTACGGTTTTGTCGTCCAGACAGGCCTGTAAGGTTCGCTCGGGGAGCAAGGTTCCGCAGGCGCCGCACTGCTTTTTCTTCACAACTTCCGCCATTCCAATCCCGTGGTGGTTCTTCCTGATCGCCTCGTATTTGACCAGCAGGGCAGGGTTTTGGTCCTTCGCGACTTCCGGGCGTTGTGCAGTGAGACCCTTGAATTCGGCTTCAATGTTGCTCCGGGCGTTCATCGATTCGCGCTGTTTGAGTTGCAACTCCACCTTTTTCTCATCCAGCATCTTTTGGAGCTTCTCCAATTCCCCGGTGAGCGCGGGTAACTGGTCCCAGATTCCGAGAAGCCGCTCGTCGATCCCTTCGCGCTGCTTTTTGAGAATCAGGATCTCCTTCTGGTAAGCGTCGACTTCGCGTGGGTTCACGACCTTCCCGCCGTACAACTCCTTATCGATCTTTTCAAGCTTGGCGTCGAGCCCTTGTTGTTGCAACTCCAGATCGCGCTGCTCGGTTTGGAGAATTTTTCCGGGATGGGCGGCAATTTTGGCAGTCAGATCCTCGACCTCTTTGGCGATGGATTTGCCGACGTCGAGGTGGGCGGCGCGGTTGCGGAGAACTTGAATTGCGGAATCGATTCGATGCAGTTTCCAGAGTCGCCGCAATTCAGTGGAGGCCATAAGTCCATTATGGCGGGTATCCGGTTAGGGATTTTGGGGGCTCAGAAGGATTTTCGGTGCGGGCGTCGAATGCGGATATCGGAGGCCACTCATGGCTAATGTATTCGCTAATCTAATCCTGGATGTAGCCGACATCGACCGCTCGCTGGCCTTTTACCACCAGTTGTTGGAGCTGCCAGTTCGCACTCAGCAATCCGTGGATGGCCACCGGTTGGCGTATCTCACCACCGGCCAGACAGAAATCCTGCTCTTACAGCAGCCCCGCGAGGAGCAAAATCCGCACCTCGAGCGAAGCGGGGGATTGGTGATCAAATTCAACGTCCGCAACTTGCCGCAGGTAGCGACTCAGCTCAAAACGAAAGCAGTGACCGTTTTGCGGGAGTTGGACATGGCAAAGATCGGCGAGAGGACATTCCTCGTCGCCGATCCAGACGGTTATGCCGTGCTTCTCAGTGAGCCGGTCGAGACCCTGAATTAGCCTGTTGTTGTAACCGGTGGCTCCGTAGTTCCAGTTGTTCCCGTCGTTGCTGGCGGCGTAGTTGTTGCGGGGGATCCGGGCGCTCCGCTCGGTCCAGGGGCTCCTGAAGGGCCCGGTGCACCAGAAGGTCCAGGCGCACCAGCGGGTCCGGGGGCGCCAGCCGGACCCGGAGGTCCAGGTACCGGAGTAGTGGTCGAGGGCACGACTACCGTGGTGTTACTGTCTGGAACCACGACGGTGTCAGTCGGACGGGGCTGCCACCAGGCGAAGTATCCAAAAATTAGAA
Organism: Fimbriimonadaceae bacterium; assembly: GCA_035248525.1. Classification (GTDB taxonomy): domain Bacteria; phylum Armatimonadota; class Fimbriimonadia; order Fimbriimonadales; family Fimbriimonadaceae; genus 55-13. The sequence continues at coordinate 4,365 of DATFHI010000139.1, forward strand.
AAACGATGATCGCTACCAATACCGCCAGGAAAAGGCGGACGGCAGCATTATTGGCAACGGTTTCGTTCGTTTGCATCGGTTTGAAAATTCTCCAATCCGATAAAACGAAAGTTCGGAAAATTCTGCCGAAGCAGTCCTAGCGACCGTCCGTAAGGCGACGGACGTCCGGGCCAAGTCGGGCCGCGATCAGCCTCTCCCGAAAATCGTTAAATGGGCAAATACTGCGTAGGCCCAGCACCTGCACCACGCTTACGGCCGTCTCGTAGTTGTGGGGGTTCACTTTTCCATCGAGGCATCTGCGCCCCTCCGCCGCCCAACGATGACAATCTCGACAGTCCATCTGCAATTCTAGGAGGTACCGAATGCTAAGCTCTTACCTCCTCCTGTGTCTATCAGTATATCAAGATCCGGTAGACAAGCCGAGCATCCGTTTCTTCCAAGACAATTTTATTGTGCGGGTATCGGAAAAGCGCGCAGTGGTGCCATTGCAACTACCCAAAGCGAAGCCGACTCTGTCGGTTAGTTTTCGAAAGAACAAAAATTACGCGGTTTGGGACGATCGCGGGCTGACGATTCGAATTGGGAAAGTAGCCAAGAGCAGCCGATTGGAGGCAATCGCAACATCACCCAAGGCATTCAGTCATATTGAGCTTCTGGAAGTGGTTCAAGCCATTCAAAACAAGGAGCGGAAAATCGGGGCAACCGCTCTGAGCGGGGCTCGCCGAATTGGCAATTTAGTTTTTTTCTTGGCCCGATGGGAGGACACCAAGGGCAATCCTTGGCTTGAAGCCCTGGTGTCGGTGGACCTGACGGACGACACATACCATCCCAAGTTTTTAGCGCGATTGAATGGACTTACCCTGGCGGACAAGCCCATCGACGACCGGCTGTTTGTATTGAATGAACGGATGTCGGCAGTGGTGAGGAAGGGGAATGAATGGGGGCTATCCAGCTTTGACGGCGATGCGAATACCTTTGAATTCCGGAAGCTTGGGGATGGGCTTCGCACCTTCCAACCGATCAGCTCGCGGCTAGGGGTTTATGTAGAGCGGACGGAATACGGGACGAGCATCGGCGGGCGGATCGACTTGGCTAACGGCTACAGGAAAAATTTGGTCGAAGAGCGCGGACCGATCAAGTTTGCGGACCTGGCGAATCCTTTGATTGCGATTACCGCACGAGGCGGAGATGTACGGTTGATCAACACGGATACAGGAGCGGTTTTGGACCTATTAAGCTCGGCATCGATGCGCAAGAGCCCTCTTGGTCTAGTTGTTTGGTCGCCGCTGCAAGCGCCAAAGCGGGCGTGGTTGTATTCGCTCGATCGTTGGCAGCTCTTGGCCGAATGGCAGAAAGAGTAGCCTCTTCTGCCAATTCCGGTTAGGCGGCCCGTTTCGCGCCAACTTGGTTGGCAGGCTTGAGCTCCAAGTTCTTGAGGATATCGGCGCCGTTTTTGCCATCGCGAGGAGCGAGCGCTTCGCCGATTTCTACCGCGACCGGGCCATTCGCAACGAATCGTCCGCTCATCCAGCCCGAGGCTTTGTCGATTAACCTTTGGCGGACGACGCCGACTCCGTGACCCGTCGAGGGCAGAATGACTGCGAATCCGGTCGTCCCATAGCGGGCCACGACATCGAGGCGACGAACGTTGGACTTGAGAAACTCGGCCGCGTCGGCAAGGAAGTCCACCACGGATGCCTCTCCGTAGAACTGTCGCATCGTTTCGAGCCCAGTAAAGTTGATCACCACGAGCGCGGTTGTCAAATCGTCGGCGGACACGCGGTGCAACTCCTCTTCGAGACGCGTGCGGAAATACGATTCGGTATACGCCCCGGTTCTGGCGTCGATGACGTCGTAATCGACCATCTCGGCTTGACGCTTCAGCAGGCGATCCTTTTCCTCTTCCGCGCTAAGGATCTTGCGGAGTTTGGCGAGGGATTGACGCAGGATGTGGGATACGTAGTTGCAGGAAATTCCAAGCTTGGCGGCGATTTCGGTTTGGTTCATCGCGTCGAAGTGGAAGTGAAGCAGCACCTGACGCTCTAGATCTCGGAGCTGACGCATGGCGTGCTCCAAAACCACGCGATCCTCCATGCTCAATTGCTCCGGGCAATAAGCGGCGGAGTCCAGCTTTTCACCTTCGGTGTCGCCATCCTCGTCATTCTGACCGGCGGAATCGAGTGAAGCCACGCGGAGCATCTCCTGAGTCTGGAAAACCTCGACAATCGCAGTTTCGCTGACGTCGAGCTCTTCGGCGATCTCGCGATTGGTGGGAGTGCGGCCCAGAGATTGGGTCAGAACGTTGACCGTGCGGTTAACCTTGTGGCGCAGTTCCTGTAGCCACGCAGGGTGCCGAATGGTTTGGGATCGATCGCGCAAATAGTGTTTGATCTCACCAGCGACCAAGTAGGTGGCGTAGGTGTTGAAGCGCACCCCTGCTTCTGGATCGAACTTCGACAGCGCGTTGAGCAGACCGATGAAACCCACTTGAACCAGATCCTCAAACGGCTCGATCCCACTGAACCGGCGAGCGATTCGCTCGACCAGATTCGCATATTGCACCATGATCAGGTCTTTTAGATCCGGCCGAGGATCTCGCAGATACCTCAGCACCATTCCTTCCGAGTCCTGATGCAGTCCCAATGATTCAGACATTCCTCACTCCGTGATAATTGCTCCGGCTATCCCACTAACCGGTTTGTTTTTGTCCTGGCCCGTGTCCATCCTGGAGTGGGCCTCCTTAGATTGCGGATAGCGGCGGCGGAAAGAGCCCTTTCCATAACCACTCTCCAAGTTGTTTCGATTTCGGACTGCAGCTGTTAGGACTGCAGTCCGAATCCGGCTTTCGATTACTTGACACTGTTGACGAGCTTGAAGATCGGGGTCATGATCGAGATCGCGATGAAGCCCACCACGACGCCGAGGAAGATAATCAACATCGGCTCGATCATGGAGGTCAGGCCTTTCACCGTCGCCTCAACCTCCTGGTCGTAGAAGTCGCCGACCTTAACGAGCATTTCAGACAAACGACCGGATTCTTCACCGATGTCGATCATGGTGGTGACCATGTTCGGGAATAGCCCAGATTGGAAGAACGGTTGCGACAGCTTCTGTCCTTCTTTGATGCTCGTACGAGTGTTGTCGATGGCTTCCGTTAAAACGGCGTTGTTCAAAGTCTCGCCGACGATTTCCAAACTTCTGAGCATCGGCACACCCGAGTTGATCAGAGTTCCGAAGGTGCGCGAGAATCGCGCAATGCTCATCTTGAGGTTCAA
>DATFHI010000140.1:0-5360 GCA_035248525.1 Fimbriimonadaceae bacterium
AAAGCACAACTCAGTCGATCCGTCGATGCCGTCGTTGCGGCCGCAGAATCAGCCGCAGAGCGAAGACTTGGCGAACTCCAACCAAATCGATTGGGACAAGACACTGGTGACCGTTCTGGAGACCGAAACGGAGGATCAGAAACCTTAATCGATGTCGATCCTGAACTCGAATTAAAACCTAGCCCTGATAAGCAGGTGAAGCGGACTGCACCTAAGCCGGACTCTAACCCTGTTGGTAAGCAGTTAGAGCTTGATCCTGAAAACATTGGTGATGCAAAGGGGCAATTTGGTTTAGGCTTGGATTCCCCGCGATCCCACGATGTGACGAAGGGGAGCCAAAGAATTCCATGGGCGGAAGAGCCAGGAGGATTCACCGGTCAAATTTCTGACCTCGTTTTGGACTTAGGAAAGATTGCCGACCGAAAGATTCTCCAGGGTAAGCGAAAGAAAGAGGGCGCCGCAGGGACCTATTATCCAGGGACCACACAAACCGTTATTCGTCGCTGGAATGACCTCGATACGGCTGCACATGAGGCGGCTCATGCACTTGATGACAAGTTTGGAATCGTTGCGGACTGGGCAACGTCGGAGAAACCGTCGCCATTCGACAAAGAACTGCAGTGGTTCTGGGAGCGCGGTGGTTCCGGTGGCCCGGACAAGTCTTGGACTTACAACCGAGCAGAAGGAGTAGCGGAGTTCATACGGTCGTATATGGTCAACCCCAAGGCCGCATTGGAGAGGGCTCCGGCGTTTGCAAAACACTTCAAGTCAGTGCTTCCGGAGGAGGTCTTGTCCCAAATCGAAAATGTGTCTCTTCGGCTCAGGCAATGGCATGGCTCGACTGCAATTGAAAAGACTCGGGCGGCAATACGAACAGACAAGACTCCTTCGCCTGGAATCGCCGAACGAACGAAAGACTTTTTCGACCCTAACAGAATTGGGGAGGACTTCAAAACGAGTGGGCTGGATAAAGCTCGAGTCCTCTTTACGGACGAAATGGCTCCATTCGTTACTGCGGCCAAGCAGGCTGCCAAGCGTCGCGGAATGGACTTGGATAGACTCCGACCGTCCAATAGTCCCGTGATTCTGGCGCGGGGCCTAACCTATTTCCCGCAGCGTTTTGAAGCAGTTATTGAATTCGGGATGACGGACAAGAGTGGGAAGGTAGTTAGCCCGCCGGCAAACTTTCTGCTTAGATCATTGGATCGATCAACGGCGGCAAGCCTCAAAGCGGATGTTAAGGACCTGGAAGCACTCCTAGTTAGTGAAAGAACGTTCGAAAAGGCCGATCAAATCGCGGAAGCAGGAATGCTTCAACTTGGAGAGATCGAGCATCGGCTGAATGATCGGGTACAGCAGCGGTTGGAATCCATCGAAGGCAGCCTACGGCGCAATTTCGAACTTGTTTACCAAAGAGAGCTCGGCAGACTTGAAGCAAAAGCAAAGGCTCGACGAGCAGAAGGCAAATCCCTTCCAGCAGATGCCCACAACCGACATAACAAGCGAATTCAATCCAACCTTGACAAGCAAAAGGAAAGAATTCGACTTAGGCACGAGGAAGAAATTCAGCGGCAGCTAGACATTGCTCGACAAAGAGAACTGGAGATGGTGCGCGCAAGGATGGAACTTGCGGCCCGTGCAATTGAAAAGCGGGTCATGCTCGATCAATCTCGATTAACCGGCGCTGGCGGTGGCATTCATAGCGCAACTGACATAGCGGCTCAGTCCATCCAGGCATTGCAAAGAGATCCTCGACGTTACGCACGGCTTTCTGTTGCGGCCGCTGCATATCGGCAATGGTCGGATGCAGTGCTCCAGTACATGGTCCAGAAAGGAAGGCTCTCCGGAGAAGCGTACGCACAGATAAAGTCCCGAAACCAGCAGTATGCCGCCATGCAGAGATTCCTGGATGATGCTGAGCACATCGACATGGGCAACCGTGGCGGGATGGCCGGAGCAAAAGAGGTCATTAAAGAGTTTACAGGCTCCACAGCAACAATTGACAGTCCGTTGGCGAACTTGCTCAAGAACACTTTCGCGGCGATGAAGGAAGCTGACCGCAATGAAGTCATGGCAGCGTTTACAAAGCTCCTGTCCACGGACCGTGGGATGTATCAAGGCAAGCCCATGAACTTGGCAGCAATCGGCCAGCAAGTGAGCGAAGGCACAGCGGGGGCGGTTCGAGTCTTCATCAGGGGGAAGCCTCAATATTGGCTATTCGAGGAGGGTATCGACAAAGCCATTCGCGGCATGGGGCGAGTTAGCGTCCCGAACTGGATCGGCAAGACGGCGCAATTCCTCACTAACGCGCTGCGCAAAGGCGTCACGGTAATGCCCGGATTTCAGGTCCGAAACCGGATTAGGGATACCGAGCAAACATTGCTTGTTTCACCGCACCAGTTTAAGCCGTCCGACTGGCTGAAGCGTGCCTCCAAGGAGGAGCGAAGATTGTACGAATTCTTTGGTGGCGGAATTGGTCGCGGCCATTACCTAGATGGAGCGGTTGACTTCTTCGATGTTCGAGACCGCTTAATCACGGAAATGCGCCTCGACCGACGGTCGGTTGTGCTTGATCCCAGGCGACTTGCGGAGTCTTACGGTGAGGCCTTACGCAGGAGCGAGATGGCCCCAAGGATGGCAGAAATTCGCGCTGCCGAAAGGGAGGCGTTCAAGAATCTGAAGTCCGAATATGACCGCCAGTTGTACAAGCACAATTCGGCGAGAAACCTAATCGACTTTGCCCAAGGTGGAACGATCACCAAATTCGTAAGCCGTTTCATGACTCCGTTTACCAACGCACAGGTCCAGGGGCAACGGTCCCTGCTGAATATGGCGGCGGACCATCCCTCCAAGTTTGCCGTCCGATGGTTGGCGACCACCTTAATCCCGCATATTGCGGTCTACGCTTGGAACCGAGCGGCTGGAGATAAAAACCTGGATGAGTACCGCCAACTTCCTGCTTACCAACGGGATATGTTCTACAACTTAAAAGTCGGCGACAATATCTGGCTGAAGATCCCCAAGAACTTTGAGGCGGGAGTGGTCGGTGCATCACTCGAACGCTCGATCGACGCGATGTACGGCAACGGAGAGGCCTTTGAAGGCTATGGCGGTTCGCTTGCCAAGTCATTCCTCCCATTCGACGAAGGATCGATTCAGGGATATGGCTTGTCTCCAATTTCTGAAGCCATTACGAACCGGGACAGCTTCCGAGATAAGCCGATTGTGCCGCAGCACGAAGATGCGCTAGCCTTGGAACTGAGGGAGTACGACAAGGAAGCCAGTCGCTTTGGAGTCCTCTTCCAGCAAGCCCTTGGGATCGACGCAAGAAAGATCGACCACTTAGTGCGCGGATTCTTCGGTGAAGCCGGGCAGTTTGCCCTCTTTGCCAGCGACCTTGGCAGGGACGACAAGCCGATGCGCAAGCACGTCGCTTTGAATCGCGCATTTGGGGTTACGGCCGGATCACCAGGAATGTCCTCCCCAATTGTAAATGAAGTCATGGAGATGTCCAGACAGTCCGGTTCGCGCGAAAATCCCCTCGGTGAGCTTGTGGACGAATACTTTGACGCGCGTACAGACCAAGAGGCAGATGATGCTGCCGATGCATTGCGTACTGCGGCACGGGCGCTAAAGGTGCAGTATGAGACAGCGGCCAAGGGGAAGACCGGCGAATTCCGGTTTCTGGCCATACAAAGGGTCCTGGCTAAGTCACCTTACCGGCGGAAGCGCGATCTCCATCGCAAGCTGCCCGGATTGAAGGTTGGCGAGTCCGGGGACATATTGGGGTTGCCTGGGGGCGGTCCTAGCGATCCATTGGGCCTCAGGTGATGCGATAGTCACGGGGTTCGTTTCATTGGGTCGAACGAAGATTAGGATCATTTGCGAGCGCATCGATTTCGGCTTGGACGCGAGACACGGGGATTTCTATTCTTGCGTCGGGCGCGAGCCCATCAAAGACGTTTATTGGATCTAAGGATCCAGGTGTGACGTCAAACACCTGATCGAACGGTCCGTGGAGATCCAACGGCCAGGGATTATGTGCTCGCAGATTTCGGTAGATCTGTAAGTATGCAGTTTTGTGTTCTAAATCTACTCCGCACTTCTGAATTCGATCCTGAGCGTTGGCTATGAGATGAGCAGAATGTTCGCAGTGATCAAATTTAGCCCAAACCCTGTATGCGAAGTCGCGCAATCCCCACTTGTAGCCCTCGACATTAGTTCGGCGCAGAATTCCCACTGCAGAAATAGCATTGTTGACAGGGGCCCACTCGCTCCCAACCATCTTGGCCTTTTTTGTATTTCGAGCGAATTTGCCAGGTCTACCAGGAGTTATTTCAATTTGCGGCCAGCCTTCGAATACAACGGAGATGTCTGAACCGGTTGGGTTAGCAATTCCAACCCATTCAGCTAAAACCAACATTCCAGGGAGATTCCCGCACTTTCCGAACTGATCGCTTTTCCTCGCGACCTTGAGGGCAATAAAAGTCATGCTCTCTGTCCACCCAGAATCGACCCGAAGACCCAGGTTTTCCAATGACGCCAATTCTTCTCCAGAGGTCTCTCTGTCTGCCACTTCCCAGAAAGCTTTGCAGGATTCTTCTTCCCAGATCGAAAAGTCAGGTTTGGCTTTACCAACCGGAACCTCGTACTGAATGTCCGGTCGCCAACTTTTCAAATAGTCATAGACATACGGTTCGGAATTCTTCATTCCAATGCTCCATCGATCGCAAGGATAAGCTTTAATGGCAAGGCCGGGCAAACCAACGCGATGTTTTTGGAGTTCCATGAGCTTTGCACGCCGACCAACCAATACTTGAGCCGACCATCATCCGTCCTTTTGAAACCGAAAACCGGTCCGCCGCTCAATCCGTCGATATCTTGAAGAGATTCTCCCGAGTCGTTCATGGCTCCCGATGCAATTCTAAAGGCCATTCTTGGATTCTTCGACTCGAGTTCTTTTGGAACGTCAATTCGATCCGCAGCCAACATAACGGGCGAAGTCTCAATCTTGATTCCTGTGCTGTACTCGGTGGCAACATTCCAGCACGATGGAGAGCCGAGAATGCAGTACGCGTCAAATGCTCCCTCATGGGCGACTTCGTTGATCGTAAGCGGAACCACGTTATTCATCCTTAAATTGTCCACGTAGAGTTGGTTCAAGAGGATTAGCCCGTAATCTTGCCCCTTTTCATCCAGCGAAGTTCGCGCTGCATTAATGTAATCAAACGGAACTGGGTTCTGGAATTTTGGCCCATGATCTGACAGCCAAAAGCTATGAGGTTCAACTCCTTTGTCTAAAGCTTGATCTATCTGCTTCAATACATGGCCAGCCGTCGCTAAGTACCAGTGTTGGGGAC
>DATFHI010000141.1:0-4537 GCA_035248525.1 Fimbriimonadaceae bacterium
TTGAACGAATACCGATCAATGGGTTTGATCGGAGCGTTTGGCGGGTCGAATTGGCGGCACGAGCGGATAGCGGCCGCCAATGATTACGCGGCGGCTTCCGGAAGACAAGGGATGTCGCTCAACAACCCCAATCTCACGTTGGCCCACGCCGCGGAACCGATGTGGCCCGGTTGCTTGACCATCGATCGGGCTGGTCGTGGTTGGCATGAACAGACTCAATTCCCCTTATTCTCATGGTCATCCATGGCGCGAGGATTCTTTGCTGATACCGAAGATGCGGACGCCTTGCGCGCATATGACAACGTCATCAGTCGGGCGCGACGAGAACGAGTCCGGCAACTCGCCAGAGATCGCAGCGTAAGCCCGCCGCAAATCGCGATGGCATGGGTGCTCAATCAACCGTTTCCGGTGTTTGCCTTGGCCGGCTTACGGACGCCCGCTCAATGCGACGACACCCTTCATGCCCTACAAATTCAACTCAGTCAAAAAGAACTCGACTGGTTGGAAATGGGAGATTAAGTTGGAATCTGCTCAACTGAGCAGATGTGTTTAATAGGGTCAACCGTAATGGGTGCCGTCGGGCGCCTCATCCAGCTTGAGATCCTTCTCCGGTACTTTGGCTTCTTTGGCCATATCCGCCGACAATTCTTTCAAGGCCGCCTGGCCCCAACCATTGAAGATCTTTTCGACCTTGCCGTCCTTTCCGATCTTGATAACTGGCGTAGACCGCTTGACGTTGAACCCCTTGATGATTCATCTCCGGGTCGAGGAGCATCGTCCACTGGCCCTTCCATTCCTTCTTCCAGTTGGCATGGCCCTCTTTGTCGGCATTGATAACTCCGACGAACGTGACCTTGTCGCCATAGGCTTCATAGATCTTCTGGAAGAACGGCGTGGCGTAGGGGTTTGCCGAGCATTGCTCTTTCACGAAGAGCAGATAGAACGGACCCTTTTCTGTCATCGACTTAATGGAATGCGTCTTGCCGTCGCTTGCCGTGGTGTCGATCGCAAAGGCCGCATCGCCAACCTTGGCGCCCACGATGCTTGGCCGCTGCGTCTGAGCAAAGCACGTGAAGGCAAATACTGCCAAACTGGCGCCGATTAAGCCGGATTTGATTCGGTTCATCATGATGTCCTAACAGACCTTTTCCTTAAGATAATGCAATTTTGAACGAAAAGTTCAGTTGTTTTCCTTTTCCGCCCGCAGAATCCGCTTGAGCAAGGCAATCTGTCCCACGTGGTAGGCGGTGTGAACGGCGATCTGGTTCAGGGTTTTGATTGCCACCTCGTCAGATTTCATGGCATGTTCCAATGGTTCTCGGAGTGCGATTTCTCTTGCCAATTCAAGATTGGACATGAATCGCTCAACAGTCTCCGACCATTCTGATTCGGTGGGAATTTGCCAATCTTCGGCCCAAATATTCTTTGCCGGCCGCTTTGCACCCGTTAAGCGGGCGAGCCACAGGCGATTCCAATAGTCGCAATGCCAAAGGTTAGTCGCGATAGAGTATGGAACTCCCTCCGGAACTCGAGTCGCGACCTCCGGCTTCATTCCACGCAGTTTGGTTGGAGGATCGAAATCTTCTCCGTGGAGTATTTGCCGCAAAGCTTCGGCTACAGTTGCGGCATCCATGGCTTTTTAATGGTGGTGGTGGCCGTGGTGGGATTCCGAATAGTGCTCTTCGAGCGGGTCTTCGCCAAAGTCTTCCGCGGTGTTTCGCCAGACCGTGTGAATATGATTTCCGTTGTTTTGGGTGTTGTCCAACTCGATGATTACATGGTCACCCTGAACCCGGTAGTAGTGTCTTCCGCCGCGGTTGGTTGAACCCATCCAAGCGAAAACCATTTCCCGCATGTCCTCCTTTTCCAGTTGTTTGAGTCGCCGCTCCTGCTCAGCGGGCAACTGCGCTTCGGCGTGGACCTTGAGCAAATCCAGAAAAAGAGATTTTTGAATAGCGTCGAGGTCGTGATACGGGACTCCCTCGCGCTTGGCGATGGCGGCTCGGCGGGAGTTGCCGGTGACAATCTCCGCTGGAGCTTCCGAGGCGACGGTCGCCTGCTTCAGTTGGGCCGAACTGAGTGACCTTAGCAAGGCGTATCCGGCGTCTTCTTCTTTGGCCAATACGCTCATTCCCTTCCTTGGACCGGACTCTATCCGGCCCGGGTTGGACCCCAAAAATTGAGGCGTGCTGGCGACCATTTTCCCGTCGCGGTAAGCAAAGGTCAGGCTGACGTGGTGGCCCTCGAACCTCCAGGCCCATCTGCCGGAGTCACCCGGCTCTCCAAAAAACACCAAACTGTAGTTAGAACGATCGCGGATCGGATTGTTGTTTTCGGCGGCAAATAAATAAGGCTCGAGATCGCGGATGTGTTCCACCTTCTCGTAGCCCGCTCGGCTGAGATTTGCCCGAATAAAATGATCGGCAGTTCTCTTCTGGGCGTCGGTCAACTTGGAAATCGGTATACCGGGACGCGATCTCGGCACAAAGTGCCAGTCATACAAAGTGTCTGACTTCAGGGGATACTCCGCTACTTTTCGCTGGTCAGAGGTAAGGGATGCCAAAAATGCTTTTGCCTCATCTGCCGGCGTCGGCGCCGTTGAAAAATGGCCAATGCCCACCACGGAAAGGACCGCGGTAATCCCAAGTTTGATCACGCACCCTCCAATTTCCGCTTAATCTCATCCAAAGTTGCGGACCAATGTTTCCGTAGTCCATCCGCCTCCGGTCGAGTTTGGATACGGTTATGGTTGAGGGTTACCCCGGTCTTACAGGCTTTTTCCGCAAACAGGACATCCAGTTCGGATTCGCTGTCGGCCCCGTTGCTCTGCCATTTACCGCGGATATCCTTCCCTTCCCGAATTCTTGTGACGTTGGGAATGCGATTGGCAACTTCGGACATGACTTTGTCTGCGGGAGCGGCAATGGTTTTGGTGGAGCAGATGCCATATCCCTCGATTCGGCCATCCTTTTGAAGTTTTTGGATTCGGCGCTCGTGTTCAACCCAGATGGTGATTCCCCACCAAGCGCCAGCGGTATCCCGTCCGAATTGGTCCCACATCCAATTCACGGCCTCTCGACGTTTGCCGACAAATTCCGGTTTGGAGCTCAGAACATCAGACCACTCGGCAAGGGTTTTGCCGGTGGCCGCTTTACATGCCTCATCCGTGACGGGAAAGTCGGATTCAAGTGCGATATCCATCGGGGCTTATTTTAGTCAACCCCGATGGATTTTCCAAGTCCAGAACTACAGTACGGTTGAATCCGCTGTCAGCCGATCATTGGACATTTTGGTTCGGGCTTTATCAGCCAGTCCATCTACCGCATTCTGAGCGGAATCTACCATTGCGACGGCTTTCGACTTCACCGTGTCCCCGACTTGCCCGAGGTACTCGGAAGATCGATCGCTGAGTTCGCGAGTCTTGCCTACGATTTTGTTGAACTCGCGTTCGCGATAAGTAGCATAAAGGATTGTTCCCGCCACCCCCGCCGCGAGCCCAACCAGCAATGAACCTAAATTCATGCCGTGGTCGGAATAGCGTGTTTCGTTCATCATGTCGTTTCCTTTGACTCTCCTTCTCGCGAACCGTTCATCCATGCCGTGCCTTTAGCACCTTAAAAACCCCAATTCTTATCTTTTTTTCATCTAAGCAAACGGCGTTGGAACAGTTCTGTGGAACCTGCCATCGTTTATCCAAAAATGGTGCAATTTGGAAGCAGGAAACTGAGCGGCGTTTGCACAATCGCCGCCATCGCTTTAATCGGAGGCTGCCAGAAAGGCTCGATCGCAGTGGACAATTCGGGTGCTCCAAAGGCAACCGAAGCCAAAGTTGTCCGGCAGGACCTCACCGGCTACGCCTTTTTCGACGGAAAGGTCGCAGCGCCTCCAGGATCCCAAGCGTCAGTGACGTCACCATACGACGTCGCTATCAGCGAAGTATTAACCTCGGTCGGACATCGCGTTGGCCGGGGCGAAACGATCATAAAGATGAATTTGCCCGATGTCAAGGCGTCGGTCGACCAAGCGGAGATCAACTACCGGGCCGCGGAATCTGCATATGCCGCGGCCAAGACTCAATATGAAGCGCCGGTCCGAGAAGCCGAACGGGCGCTGAGCGAAGCGAGAGCGGCAGAAAAAGCGGCTCGAGTGGCGCTTCAAAGTGGAGGATCGGCAGATTTGCAGGCTGCAACAGAAACTCGTATCCAGGCCGAAGCGGCGGTTCAGGCGGCAAAAGCTTCCGTAAACTCCCAGATTTTGGGTGAGAAGCAACAGCTGGACTATGCCGCTGAATATCTGAAAGACGCTCGCGCGGGTGCAAAATTCGCCAACATCAAGTCGCCAATCACCGGAACCGTGATGACGCTGGACGTTAAACCGGGACAAGTTGTGAAGGCGAAAGAGCCACTGGCCACGATCGTCGACCTCGCCGCGATACGGATTCAAGGAGTGGTGCCTCCAGAGTGGAAGGATAAGGTCGTCAAGGGGACCGAAATCCTGATTTCGATCGAAGGAACAAACTCGGATCCGTTCACCGGTG
>DATFHI010000142.1:0-21452 GCA_035248525.1 Fimbriimonadaceae bacterium
TTTGACCAGTGAGGATGTGGGAGAGCGACTATTTGAGACGGACGGCACGAAGCTCACGCGGTTTATCGACGAGCGCGAAGATGGTGGTTGGAGAATTGAGAAACATCGGTTGGTTGTTCGCCTTCAGGCAAGTACAAAGCGTGCCGCGATTCGGGATGATTTCACGCTTAGAGCTGACCCCAACTCCGGCAGATTGATGCTTCGGCTCAGTCCGAACTACCGCGTTGCGAGGTTGGACAAGGCGGGCGGAACCAAGGTCGATTGGATTCAGTTGGGTGGAATCGTCTTTATCGCCGGAGCGAACAGTGGCGACCGCTTGAGCATGGATTACTCCGCGGTGGTCGATAAGCCCGGTTATGCCGGATCGATCAGCGAACGGGAAGCGATGCTCACCAACGATTATTGGTATCCAATGATCGCTCGCAAACCCACACCTTTCTCGATCGAGATTCACGGTCCGAGCAATTGGGAATTGGTGTGCAACGGGAATCTGGTTCGCTCTGGCGTGACTGGCTCGGAAAAAGTGACGGAGTATGACATGCCGGTGCCGATCTCCTATTGGAGCCTCAATGCCGGACCTTACAAAACAGTTTCCGAAACCATCCAAGGTCGCAAATATTGGGTAAAGAGCTCGGTCTTATCCGACACCCAGATGCAGATTCAGCCGAAGTTCTTCCCGCTGATAATTCACACCTTTGAAGCCTTCGCGCCATTCCCGTTCGAGGGGTATGGCTCGAACATGACCCCGACCTACGGCGGCGGCGCTCTGGAAGCCTATTCGTTTGTGACCAGCGGCTACTATTCCGGGGAGGATTCCCATGAGATCGGCCATACGTGGTTTGGGGGAATGGTCAACAACACCTATTTGAAATCGCTCTGGAATGAGAGTTTTGCGGTTTGGTGTCAGGGTTATTACGGCCGGAACGCAAAGCTTGGCGATAAGTCGGAGCGGGCGTTGGCTTATATCCAGACTCCTGAGGTCGAACCTGCCGCGTATAACACCGCGCCGTTGGCTGACGCTCCCGCCGAAATCGGCCCCTTGGCCACAACCCTTGGCTATGGGAAAGGCGCTTATGTGCTTCAAATGCTCGAGCAAAAGATCGGCACGGCTGCTTTTGTCGAAGCGTGCCGGGAATGGATAAAAACTCAAGACAAGACCAAGGGAGCGGAGTGGGGAGACTTTGAGAGGGCGGTGCAGAAAGTCTCCAAAGTAGCGACCAAGACATTTTTTGACCAGTGGGTGCGCCGCCCCGGGTTTGCCGATTTCGACCTCAAGAACGTGCGGTTTGCGGGAGGTGCGGTGGTTGGTAGCGCTGAGTTTCACGGGCCCGCTTACGACATCGACTGCGAAGCGCTTATTGGATTTGCGGACGGTAAGCGGCAGTTCACCACATTTGCTTTGAAGTCTGGTCAGTTCCGAATTCCCGTATCAGGGCGGCCAGCTTGGATTTCATTTGATCCTTGGCGCAGAATTGTGCGCAGAATCGAAGCAGGCGAACATCCAGCGTCGATCGCAAGCCAATTGGCAAGGCTATCGCGGGTTGAGTTCGGCAGACACGTGGGTTGGCTTAATGGCCTCGGCGGTAGTCGGTCGACGGGTACCTCGGACATCGCGAATAGGTTTCTAGTTGGGCTCCCTTCAGACGACCCGCGGCTCGCTCCTCTATACAAGAAGGTTGGTATTTCCGTCCAGGAGAACACTCTGACCTATAAAGGCACCAGAGTCGATTTGCGGCATGGCGGATTTGTTGCCCTTGTGGAATCGGGGGGCGGAAAGCAATGCGCGATTGGCGCAGGCACCATCCTTCACGATCCCAATTTCGGCCGGGCCAGGCTGATGGTGTTTGATGAGTTGGGGAGGTTTATCCGGGGCGAAACGTTGCCCAAAACCCAGGGCAAGTTCGTTTTCCAACTGGGCAATCCTCGGTAAACTCGGCCGGATGAAAATCAAAATTTCCTTCTGCGTTGAGTGAAACTATGCGCCCCGCGCCGCCAGTTTGGCGGAAGCAGTAATTTCATATTTTAGGCCGCCCATAAAGCAACCGCATCCGATCGAGTCAGTGTTGCTCATACCCTCGGGAGGAGGGATCTTCGAGGTCGAGGTCGACGGCGAACTCGTTTTTTCCAAGTTCAAGTTAGGTCGGCATGCAACCGCGGAGGAGATTATCGAGACAGTAAGGGGAAGGCTCTCTTAAGTCCAGGTTCAGAGAGATTAAATGCGCGATTTCAACGAGCTATCCGGAGGTTGGGCGGGTTGGTCAATTCAATTCGGTCAACGGATTACGGAATCGATGCAGTTGACGATTGTGAAAGGAAGAGTCACCGGAACCGGCACCGACAAGGATGGGGAGTTCGAAGTCGTCGGTGCTTATGTTGAACGCAAGCAGGAAGTCCTCCTCACAAGAACTTACACTTGGACCACAGAACCCAGCCAGGGTGGAGTTGGTATTCCTTACGAGTACGTGGGTAAGTGGGATGGAAACTTCGTTTCTGGCAATTGGTTTCCCCGCTGGTACCCCGAAACTGATGGCGGACCGTTCGAGATGTGGCCCGGCTCAGATGAAGAGTCCCTCAGAATTGAAATTTCTGAGGTCGAGTCCGCTCCTCTCACGATTGTTAGATAAACTTTAGCTTGTAAGTCTGCGCAGAGCGTCTATCTTTGGTTTTCGACTGGCCGGACTGTCGAGGCTGAACGAGCGGGCATCCCCAAGCTGCGATTTGATGTACTTTTCCATCTCTTCGATCGCCTGAAGCAAAGCCTCGTTCTTGCCGACAAAGGAGTGCCAGACGATTTCGCCGCCTTCGGTGTCAAATTCCCAGACTCCTACCACTCGCCCTCGATCCAGAATTCCATGGTTCGAGAGATCTTGGAGTCCGCCACCCACGAGTTGAACACCCTTTTCACCGACCATTTGGCATTTCTCATCCTCGTCCTCTATGAGGTTCGGCAGATCGCGCCGCAGGAGTAAGTGGGAATCGATGCAGGAAACCAATCGGTAATTTGGCTTTGAAGGCGTCTGGAAATTCTCGAATTCGTCGACTAAGTCGCCCGGTAACAACAGCTCGGATCCTTCGATGGTTCGCAGATTAAGATTTGCAATTGCAGCCTTTGAAGCGCCAACCCCCAGTCCAGAAAACCACTGGAAATGGCCCAGGCTCGCCGGTCCTGCCCAGCGGAAATACTTCTCCGCCAATCGAGCGTAAGCCTCTTCCTTTGTCAAGTTGCAGCCGGCCAGAGGAGAAGGATCCCAGATGGCGTAAGAGTAGCGCTGCTGATCCAGCCTGCCATTGGTAGGTATTCGTCTGATCCTGCCTCGGCTTTGCAGAAAGCCAAGAGCGAGCGGCAGTGTGCTCGTCTGGCCGCGCTTCTTGCCTTCGTCGCCCAAGTTGCGGGCAGCATCGCCGACCTTCTCCTTTAGGCCCTTGGGCTCCAGCGGTCCATCTGCCAGCGCTTCGACGACTTTATCCATCAAGACCTCAACCTCTTGATCGGAGACGCCAAGGAATTTGCGGGCCGTGTTCATCGCGGCTTCATCGCTGAATCCCTGTCCCACCTTAAGCGCGAGTGCAAAATCCTCTTTCGGAACGATGTAGGTGCAACCTCGGGCGCAAGGCAGTTCGTGGATCTCCTGTTTTTCCAATGCGCAATGGATATCGGCGACCGACGTGCCGGATCGCGAAAATAGAGTCAAATATGGCCCGACGCCACCAACTGACCTCGCCCAACCAACGGCACTCAAGGTCTCCGCCGGCGACTGACCAGGTTTCCGGTTATTGAGTTCCTGCCGATCGCTCCACCAAGCCCTCAGTCTAACCATGTCCATGTCGCAATTCTAAACGATGGCGGACGCCAGGGCGCATAATAACTGGAGATGAGCCCACAGAAAAGGGTTTTCAGCGAGCAAGAAACTTCTGAAGTTTTACAGAAAGCAGCCAAGCTTCAAGAGGCAGCGGCGGACGCCGCATACACCCCGGGAATTACCCGCTCGGAGTTGGACCGAATTGCCAGCGAAGCGGGCATCCATAACAAGTTCGTCGAGCAGGCGCTCGGGGAGATTCAGACCACGAAACCCAAGCGTAGCTGGTTGAACCTGTCCGAGGAGTTTGAAAGGGTCGTCGACGGGGAAGTCGATCCGGACGACTTTGATCAAATTCTTCTGGATCTGAAGCCGGTGGGGCACCGGCATGGACTTCAACAAGTAGGACGGACGGTTTCGATGCAGACTTATTATAAGGGGGCCGTCTGTCAGGTCGAGATAACCTCTCGCAAGGGAAGAACGCGAATCAAGGTCAAGTCCGTACCCCTCATGGCTTACTTTTTCTCCTTACATCCTGCACTGATTCTGGGAATCGTCGCCGGTGTAAATATTGGCGCACGGGGTCCGTGGCTCATCGGCTGCATGGTCTTCTTCTTCGCGATGCTCGCCGGAATCATGGGCTTTTCGACGCTGGTCAAGAAAGGACACTCCTCGGCGCAAGCTCTGGTCGACGTTTTGGAAAAGCGGGTGGAGGACCACACCAGTCAATTGCGCGAAAACTTAGTGAAGTCCAGTCCGGCTCCGGTGGTGCCGGTCACCGAGGCCGAGCAGCTTCAAGACATGCCCGGATAAAAGAAATAGGGCTCCGTCCTTTCGGATTGGAGCCCGTGATTGGGGTGGGGATGGAGGGAATCCTTACTTGGTGATCTTGTCGATGGCGAGCGCGAGCTCTTTCATGCCCTTGTCGTCAGCTACCAGGTTCACAAATTTGGTGGAGACCTTCATGTCTTTGTAAACCAAAACGGTGTTCTTTACTGCCGGGTCGACATTGATCGCATAACTCTCGACCGCTTCATTGTCTTTACCGATCCAAGCCATCGCAATCTTTGCACCGGACTTGCCGGCCACCTCTTCAATCTTCTTGGCAGTGTCCGCTTTCTTCGATTCTTCGGTGACGAAGATCATGAACGCTTTAAATTCGGACTTGTTCCAGTTGCCGACCTTGCGATCCAAGAGTCGAGCGATCGCTTCGACGTTCTTGCTATCGTCTCCATTAACCCAAACTTGAACCGCAGGAAGCTTTCCGTAGGTGCAGGGCGGGCAAGTATCGGTGCCCTTGTGGGGTCCTGTCACGTGATTGGGGTGGAACGCCGAAACGAAATCACCGATCTTGAGACCCGAGTCCACCGTTCGATTGACCGCAATCGCCGACATAGCGACGCCGACGCCGAGAATAACTGCTCCTAATAGCTTCTTGATCATGATTCCTCCAAGGGTTTGTGCACCGAGATGGCTTTAACCCTTATTACTCACCTCATAGTAAGGCAAGTTCCCCCTATTTTAGTTCCACCTTTGATAGAATTCGAAACATGCCTGCCTCGCTTGTGGCGCTCAGCTTGCTCCTGTTGACTTCCTCAAACCAAACCATGCCCCGACAAACGGACAATCGCCTCGTTCCTTTTATTGATCGGCTGAGAACAGATCTCGACGAACTGAGAAGTTTTTACGACCTTCCCACTTCGGCAGAGACCTCCAGCCGCATGGACTCTTTCTTCGCCGGCGAGGGACAGGCCCTGCAAGCCTTCGCCGGGTTGAAGCGGAACTCGGAGGAGGAAGTCGACTACGCGCTTTCCGACAAATTTCTGAGCTATCGCCGAAAGCAAATAGAGATCGAACTGGGCAAGGTGAAGGAAACCGAGGCCCTGCTTCCATTTGCGGGCGAAATTTTGGCATTGGAAACGGACCGTCGCAAGTTGCTCCCGATCGATGAGGAGAAAGCCGCCGACAAGCTCACTCAGATTGCAAAAGATGTGAAGGCAGTCAGAGAATCGCTGCAAAAGGCGATCGACTCAAAAGGGAAACTGCCATCGGCAGTATTGGCGGACCGTAGCGCGAAGCGTCTTGACCGTCTCAACCAAACATTAGACTTTTGGTTCAAGCAATACGATGGGTTCAACCCGCTGTTCTCATGGTGGACGAAAAAGCCATATGACGCACTCGCCACCTCCCTTAGGGACTATTCCAAATTTTTAAAGGAGAAGTTGGCTGGATATCGAGAAGGTGAAGACCCGCCCTTAATTGGAGATCCAATTGGGCGGGAAGCTTTACTCGTCGATATCGACGCCGAAATGCTGGACAAGAGCCCGGAAGACCTCTTGAAAATGGCGGACGAAGAGTTTGTCTGGTGCGAAAAGGAAATCAAAGCGGCTAGCCGACAAATGGGGTTTGGCGACGATTGGAAGAAGGCGATGGAGAAAGTCAAGTCTCTCCATGTGCAACCCGGAGAACAGGATCAATTGGTCGCCGCTCAAGCAAAAGAAGCGATCAAATATGTCGAAGACCACGATTTGGTCACCATCGAGCCCCTCTGCAAAGAGACTTGGCGGGTTGAGATGTTGAACCAGGAAACTCAAAAAGTGCTGCCCTTCGCGGTTTATCTGGGCCAGCGAATGGGCGTGTCGTTCCCGCTGTCTACTCAAGATCATGAAACCAAAGAGATGAGCTTACGTGGGAACAACGAGCATTTCACCCGCGCGATTACCTTCCATGAACTCATTCCTGGCCATCATTTGCAAGGCTACATGGCGGAGCGATATAACAGTCACCGACGGCTGTTCTCGACCCCGTTTCTGGTAGAAGGTTGGGCACTCTACTGGGAGATGCTGCTGTGGGACTTAGGGTTTCCGCGTGGGCCCGAGGACAAAATCGGAATGCTCTTTTGGCGAATGCACCGTTGCGCGAGAATTATCGTGTCCCTCAAGTTTCACTTGGGTCAAATGAAGCCAACGGAAATGATCGACTTTTTGGTGGACCGAGTTGGACACGAGCGCTTCACCGCGACTTCGGAAGTCCGCAGGTTCATCGGCGGTGACTACTCACCGCTTTATCAATGCGCCTACATGATTGGCGGTCTGCAAATTCGCGAACTTAAGAAAGAGTTGGTGGACGGCAAAAAGATGTCGCTGAAAGAGTTCCACGATGCCGTCTTGCACAGTGGACCGATTCCGATAAAGTGGATTGGCAATCGACTCCGACACATGGAAAGTCCCGCAAAGGGATCGAACCGTCGTTACCTATAATGTAGTTCAAGCGTGGCAGCACCCCAACCAAGCACACCAAGACGCACTCGCATTCGCGGCTGGGTCGGAGATATCCGGCTATTGGCGCTGGCGACTTCTCTCGCCGTCACCGCGAGTGCTGGCCTCGTGCAAAGCAAAGCCAAATCAAAGGCTGACCCGACTTTTGCCAAAGACGTTGCCCCATTAGTTACCAAAAAGTGCCTGACGTGTCACAAGGGAAAGGGAAGTCCCGCCGGCATCGACTTGTCCAAGTTCAAGACTCAAACCGATGCTCAAAAGGACACTGCCACATGGGAGCGGGTTGCTACCGCGGTTAGCACGGGAATCATGCCACCTAAGGGGTCGCCAACTCTCACCAAGGCGCAACGAGATGCAATCAAATCGTGGGTCGATAAGCTCGTTTCAAGCGATTGCCGTCTGGCCGATCCCGGGAAGGTTACGATTCGACGTTTGAACCGGGAGGAATACAACAATACGGTCCGCGACTTGCTGGGTCTGGATGTCCGCCCGGCTGACGATTTTCCGTCTGACGATGTCGGAAACGGGTTTGACAATATTGGCGACGTTCTCTCCATTTCCCCGCTGTTGATGGAAAAGTATCTGGGTGCAGCAGAACAGCTTTCCAAGGCCGCCATCAAGCTCCCAGTTGAGAATCAAGCGCTCTATCAAGCGGAAGAGTATGGTACTGGGCGCGGTGAATACGCGGCTTTAACCACCCGAGGAGAAGTTGCGTTTATCCATGACTTCAAGCCGGGCATCTACCGGATCAAGGTGCGGGCATTTGAGGACCACGCTGGTCCGGAAAACTCAAAGATGTTGGTGTCGGTGAACGGAGAGCCTGTGCAGGAGTTCCAGGTTACGGCGAGGCGAACGGCGCCGACTCTGTATGAAATGCCGTACAGAGCCCAATTCGGCAAATGGAAAGTGTCGGTGGAGTTTTTGAACGACTTTTATCAACCGAACAATCCACCAGCTAATCGCGACCGCAACTTGTGGATCGACTACATCGAGATCGTTGGTCCCATTGGTGGCAACGCCGGACTCCCTGAATCGCATCGCCGGATTATTCCCTCCGATCCGCCGGCGGGAAAGGAGCGGGAGTTCGCCCAACGGTATTTGCGGGCATTTGCCACCCGCGCCTACCGTCGGCCCGTTTCCAGCGAGGAACTGGAACGGCTGATGGCAGTTTTCGATTTGGCGAAGAAATATAAGGAACCGTTCGAGCGCGGGATGCAACTGGGCGTTCAAGCTGTATTGGTCTCGCCGAATTTCCTATTTAGGGCGGAAATCGATCCTAAGGTCAACCCCGGTGCCGCGCGGTCGCTCAATGGTTATGAATTGGCCACCCGCCTTTCGTATTTCCTATGGAGTTCAATGCAGGATGCTCGGCTCATGATGTTGGCGGGAGACGGCTCGCTTGCCAAGCCGGAGATTTTGAAGTCGGAAGTCCGCCGAATGTTGCGCGATAAGAAAGCAGTTGCGCTTGCCGATAACTTTGCCGAGCAATGGCTAACCCTGCGGAAACTCGAGATCATCGTTCCCGATCCGCAGCGATTCCCTGACTTCAACGCGGAATTAAAGGCGGCGATGAAGGAAGAAACCAAGCGGTTCTTCACCTATGTGGTTGCTAACGATCGCTCCATCCTGGACTTTTTGGACGGAAAATACACCTTCTTAAACGGAACCCTGGCGAAGCATTACGGGATTGCAAACGTGCAGGGAAGTGAGTTCCGAAAGGTGTCCCTGGAAGGCACTCAAAGGGCTGGGGTTCTGACTCAGGGGAGCATTTTGACAGTGACTTCCAACCCGACCCGGACTTCGCCCACCAAGCGGGGCCGGTGGGTTCTGGAGCAAATCCTCGGGACTCCTCCTCCGCCTCCACCCCCCGGCGCCGACGTATTTGCGACCGATGGGAAGGTTGCATCGGCAGTTACGCTTCGCGAGAAAATGCTTTTCCACCGCCAAAAACCGGAGTGCGCCACCTGTCACCAGAAGATGGATCCCCTTGGATTTGGATTGGAGAACTTCGACGCAGTCGGAGCGTGGCGCACCAAAGACGGCGATGCTCCAATCGATGCGTCCGGCGAACTCCCGACGGGGGAAAAATTCGCCGGCCCGACTCAACTGCGCAATCTGCTGCTCAAAGACAAGCATCAATTCGTCCATGCGTTTAGCGAGAAAATGCTCACCTACGCCTTGGGCCGAGGGTTGGCGCCGGCTGACCGATGCCACGTCGATACAATCACCAAGCAAGTTGAGAAATCGAAGTACACGTTTTCAAGCTTGATAGAATCCATTGTTATGAGCGATCCGTTTCGAAAACGCCGGACTAGCTAATGAATAAAGTAATCGATCGAAGAACGTTTTTGCGGGGCGTTGGTACCACCATGGCTTTGCCGCTGCTCGAGGGGATGCTTCCCATGGGCGCGCTTGCTCAATCGGCGAGCAAGGCTTCCAAACCAATTCGTATGGCCTGCATCTTTGTGCCCAACGGGTTGAGCATGGCGGAGTGGAGGCCTGCCGCCGAAGGCGCCAACTATGCCTTACCGAATTTGCTTCAGCCGCTGCAATCCATTCGATCTGAATTCTCGATCCTGAGCGGCTTGAGCCAGGACAACGCCGCCGCATTGGGCGATGGTCCTGGAGACCACGCGCGCTCGACGGCTTGCTGGCTTACCGGCGTACATCCCCGAAAGACAGCCGGAGCGGACATCAAAAACGGCATTTCGGTGGATCAAGTAGCGGCACAAAAAATAGGCTCTGCTACACCATTCGCTTCCTTGGAACTTGGTTGCGAGCGGGGGGCGATGGCAGGCGACTGCGATTCCGGCTACAGTTGCGCTTATTCCTCCAACGTCTCCTGGCGATCCGAGTCCAACCCCGTTGCAAAAGAAGTCAATCCAAGACTGGTTTTTGAGCGGCTGTTCGGCAGCGGCGACAAGGCCGGGGAAGCACAATCGCGCGCCCGTCGCGACCTGTTCAACCAGAGCATTCTGGATATGGTGATGGAGGATGCCAGCCGGCTTCGTTCGCGGTTGGGAAAGAAAGACCAAGGGAAGTTGGACGAGTATTTCCAGGGAGTTCGGGACATCGAGCAGAGGATCGTCAAAATGGAGAACCTCGGCAAGCAGATGGCCTTGGCCGAGTCCAAAAAGCCGACCGGCATACCTCCCGATTACGGCGAGCACATTCGCCTGATGGGAGACATGATGGTCCTTGCTTTTCAGGCTGATCTCACCAGAATCTGCACCTTCATGTTTGCCAATGACGGCAGTAACCGAAGCTTTGGGTTTATCGGCGTGCCCGAGGGGCACCATGACATGTCTCACCATGGCGGGGAAGCGGCAAAGCTGGAGAAAAAGCGGAAAATCGATCAATTCCAGATCGAGCAGCTCGCATATATTCTGCGCCGTCTCAAGGAAACCAAAGAGGGCGATTCGAACCTATTGGACAACAGCTTGATTCTATTTGGCGCAGGGATCAGCGATGGTAATCGGCACAATCACGACGACCTCCCAGTACTGTTGGCGGGTAAGGCGGGAGGAACCTTCCGAACCGGCCGCCACATCGTGTACCAGAACCATACGCCGTTGAACAATCTATTTCTGTCGATGCTGGATCGTATGGGAGTCCGCCTCGAGACTCTGGGAAACAGCACCGGCAAGCTAAATCAGCTGTTCTAGCGATTTTTTGCGCTATATTCCGAGGCAATTCCGTCTTCATTTGGAGAACGAATGCGGGCTGTCCTTTCGTCGAAATTCCAGAGCAAATCCGCTCGGCGGGTTGCTGTGGGTTCTAAAACTTGTTCGTGTCTGATAGGATAGTGGTGTATCGTGAACGAACTGGGTTAAAATCCCGCAGGGTCTGATGGGCGCTTGGGAGAGAACGCCGAGAGGATCGTTTGGCCTGATACTCGTGATAGAGGTGTATGCGTCTGTGATTGGAAATATTTGTCTTCCGAAGAGGCTGGTTTTGGGCTTGGCGGCCCTGACGGCAGTCTCTACCGCTGGAGCTGGAATGATTCAGCTTCATGCGGTCGGTGTTGCGTTCAAGGGGGGAACGGCTCAAAAGGCGAACGCGCAAGCGCCCGCCAAGTCTGACAGCGATAAGAAGATCTCTTCTTATAAGCAACAGATTAAGAAAACGGCCACCGCCTTTATGGAGAACAAAGGTCAATGGAACAAGGATGCGCTCTATTTGGCGCAGTCCCCAAGCCTAAACCTTTGGGTTACCAAGAACGGACTTCGCTCAGAGTACTACGGGACGTTCAAAGAGGGCGGCGAGCTTTACAAGAAGGGTCAGGTTATCGACATGTCATTCGTCGGTGGCCAAGCGCTCGACTTCAAGGGCATGAATCGCATTCCGACCGTTACCCAGTTCATTCGTCCGGAAGGAACGCAGACGGTCCGTAGCTATAAGGAAGTCAAACTTGCCTCGATCTACCGGGGAGTGGACCTTCGACTTTATAACGAGAACGGCCGACCCCGATACGATATCGTGGTAGCTCCGGGCGCAAACGCCAATGCCATCAAGCTGAAGTTCCGTGGGGCGGACTCAGTTAAGGTGGAGGACAACGGCAGTCTGGCGCTTGGCACCAAGCAAGGCGACTTCGAGCACCGTGGTCTCTATGCGTACCAGATCGTGAATGGAGTCAAGACCAAGGTCGACGCTTCATTCGAAGCAGGGGACAATAACGTCGTCGCTTTCAATCTCGGCTCGTACGACAAGAATCTTCCGCTCGTTATCGACCCGATCGTCTATGGCACTTATTATGGTGGCGACGGCGGTATCGACGAAGTTCGAGCAGTAACGGCCGACGCGGACGCAGGAATCTATTTCACCGGCGCCACCCAGGCACCCGATTTTCCGATTCTTTTTGGACCGTTCAGCGTAAACATCACTGGCGCATCCGACACTTTCTTGGCCAAGCTTCGCGGTGACGCATACGTACACGAGTATTCGGCATATCTTGGCGGTTCTGGCCGCGAGACCGGCAAGTTCATCTCGATCGATCCAAGCGGGACTCGCGTGTGGATTGCAGGAATGACGACTTCGGGTGATTTCCCCGGGTTAGGCGGAGCCTCGTTCCAGACGGCCTTGGCTGGTTCTAAGGACGCATTCCTGATCTGCTTCCAAAAGAACGCTCTGACCGTGTTGTCCCATGTCTATTCGACGCTATACGGTGGTGCCGGCGGCACAGAAGAACTCACCGGCTTTGCAATTGCGCCGGTTAGTGGAGATCTTGTTCTCTCTGGCCATGCGAGTGCTGCTGTACCGGGAAGCGGTGCACCTACTTCGGCTTCGTCGGCGTTCGTTTCTAGATTTGATGGTACGGGTCAGACCCTTCAATGGGCGAAGTTCCACGGCGGCACTGCTCAGCAGATTTCAGGTTTGGCAGGAGGACTCGTTCCTAGCCTTGCCGGCGGTCTTACTGGACTCACTTCTGACTCAACTTCTGCGTTGACTGGCAGTTCCGTTGCTATCGACGGTACCGATAATGTGCTGATAACCGGATCAGTGCTTTTTAACGGCAACCAAGACACTGCGACAGCAGGATCTCCGGGTTATGTGACTACTTCGGGTGTATATGCAACCGGACGTTTGCTGCGAAACCAGGACACATATATCGCCAAGTTCGATCCAACTGGCAATGTGATTTACTCTGCATTGTTGGGTGGTGCAAACGCGGACTTCGGAAGCGGTATCGCAGTTGACGAATCCGGTAATGCATATCTGACCGGAATTGCAGGCTCAGCGGACTTCCCAAGAACCAACGGCACATTTGGTCAACTTTTCACCTCGAATGCGAATGTATTCGTTACGAAGATCAGCACCGACGGTTCCCAAATCGTTTACAGTACAAACCTCAGAACGACTGGTCCGGTAATTCCAACCGGAATTGCCGTAAACCAGCGAGGATTTGCATTTGTTACGGGAATTGTTGATGCTAACATCACGTTCCCTCAGCCTCCTGGAGATCCGAATACTCCAAACTCTTCGACTTCTGGAACGATTGTTCCAGTGGATGCAATTCGCACCGCTAATACATTCCCGACACCAAACGACTTGCCTGCAACTGACGGCTTCCTGTCGATCCTTGACTCGACTGCGGAAAATCTGTTGTTTAGCACCTACATTGGTGGCAACCTGGACGATATTGCCTTCGGTCCTTTTGTGGATCGTATTGGTGATGTGTGGGTAATGGGTTCCTCGGACTCATCTCGACGCTACATTCGCGTATCCAGCGGTGGTACGCAGACTCTATTCCAGGTGACTACGACGGGAATGGACGCAGGCTTTATTACAGCGTTAGCATTCAAGCAAACGATTGAGCAAGCCTTAGGCGCAGGTACCACGACTTTCAGCGGTGTTCCTTATGGAATTCGCGAAAGTCCATTCACCGGTCCTTCGACGATTAGTGGTGTCATGCGAACCCGGGACGGATGGCTGTTCCGATTCCGCTTGGACGTGCCCCTCGTTACAGATCTGACGCTCGCACCTCCCTCAATCGCAGGCGGCCTGGGTCAGCAGTCCGTTGGCACCGTAACGATCAGCGGACCTGCTCCGGCAGAAGGCGTGGACGTTGTTGTTTCCTTGGACAACACCGTTGCGGCATCATTTGATCCTGGTACCGCGGTTGCTCAGACTACGGTTACCATCGCTCCTGGCGCAACTACCGGTACGTTCACCGTCTACTCCAGCCCGGTTGTCGATCCGACTCAGGTGCAGGTTAAGGCAGAGTACTTGGGCAGTTTCAAGATTCGGCAACTTACGGTTAATCCGTGGCTGAGTCAACTGACGCTCAACCCGACTACGGTCGCAAGTGGCAACCAAAGCATTGGCCGCGTCACCTTGTTCACAACAGCGACGGAAGATGTAACTGTCTCGATCACGACGGATAATCCGAGCTTGATCTCGTTCCCGAACGGTGGAACCGTGACCGTTCCAACGGGCCAGCAATCGGTCAACTTCCCGATCCAGACCTCGACGGTAGACACGCAGCAGCAAGGGAACGTGAGCGCATCCTTCATGGGCCGCACTCGAACCCAAGTTCTGACGGTGAAGCCGGCGTCCCTCTTCAGCCTATCGTTCGTTCCAAATCGAGTTGCTGGCGGAGGATCGTCGACGGGAACTGTTACGCTCGATGGAAATGCCCCATCCGGTGGCGCTGTTATCACCCTAACCAAGCTGACCAATCCGGGCTACGTTGCCTCGATGCCAGCTACGGTGACCGTTCCTGCCGATCAACGAACCGCAACCTTCACGGTTGTGACTACGTTGGTTCCGTCGAACACCTTCACGGTAGTTCGGTCGACATATAACTTGGTAAATCGAGACGCGACGCTCTTGATCGACAACATCTCACTGTCGCAATTCACCATCAACCCGACAACGGTTAACGGTGGCGCGAACACGACGGGCACGGTGACGCTGAATCAGCCCGCACCTCCGGGAGGAGCCTTCGTGGACCTCTCGAGCCCAAGCGCTAACGTGGTGCTTCCTGATGAGGATCCCGTAACGCCTGGCAATCAGGTGCTGGTGGCAGCGAACAACACGTCTCGAAGCTTCACCATCGGCACACTGGGTGTGTTGACTCAGGAGATTGCGACGATCTCTGCCTCCAGAGGCGGTGCGCCGATCAATCGCAACCTGACGATCAATCCCGTGAACTTTACGGTAAGCATCAGCCCGAGCAACATCCTCGGTGGAACTGGATCGACGATGACTATCACTCTGACCGGACCTGCTCCGGCTTCTGGAGTGCCGTTCGTCATCACCAAGGGCAGCGTCTTGCCGAACCCGCCGGATAACTCTGGCGCAGTTACGGTCAACGGCGGAAACCCGGTGGTAGTTCCTTCCGGACAAGCTTCGGCGACCTTCCCAATCACTACGATTGGCGTCTCTCAGACCGACACCGTGATCATCACGGCGACGATTGCGGCAAGTGGATTTAATCACTCGGCCAATCTCACGGTTCGAGCGCCGAGCGTAACCGGCATCACCTTCACTCCGAAGACGGTGCGCGGTCTGTTCCCGACGACCATGCGAGTCATGCTCGATGGTCCGGCCCCGGCGGGCGGTGCATTGGTATCGATTACCAAGGCGCCCAACCCACAGATCGCCAACATTCCTTCGACGGTGACGATTCCGGCTGGTGAGACGTTTGTCGACACCGTGATCACCACGAACAAGGTCTCCCGAACCCTGGCTACGAATGTAACCGCGGACTTCGGAGGCAATTCGGCTACGGCCACACTAACGGTCACCCGTTAAACCTGGCCTGGGTCAGCCCGGTCCCAATTCAGGGACCGGGCTTTTTTGTTGGATCAGGTAAAAACGGAGGGTGAAGTCGGGCACTTCGTTTTTGGTTGGGGTTGTAGTTGGGCTAAGCGCGGGAATGCTTTTAAAGCGGTTGAAAGTAGCTTTGGATGAGGAAGAGCCCGAACGTGTTCTTCACCGGATAAACGATTCTTTGCGGGAGCTAGAAAACCGCGCTCGCGGCATCGGCAAAGAAGCGACTTCCTAACTTCACGTGGCACGCGTCCTGGTTCTCGGGGCAGGCATCGGTGGACTATCTGCCGCTATTCATGCGCGATTGAAGGGCCACGACGTTACCGTTATCGAGAAGTCGGGAAGCGTCGGTGGCAAAGCAGTTGCGCGCGTTCACAAGGGTTACCGTTTGGAACTCGGGCCGAGCATTGTAATTCTTGTCGACATCTACCGGCACATATTCCAAAGTGCGGGTCGTAATCCTGACGACTATCTTAGATTTCATCAACTGGATCCCGTCACCCGAGTCTATTTCCAAGGTCGCGAGCCGTTTGATATCCCCGCCGGTAGAGAACAAGCCCTGGAGGAGCTACGCTCCCTCTTTCCCGTCGACGCAAAGTCTCTAGATGAGCTCTTTTCAAGTCTGGACAAGGCGATGCCGCTGATCGAGCGAACCATCTTCGACCATCCGTTGGATCAAATTTGGAAATTCCTGAATGCGGACTTGATGAAGATGGGGAAGTGGCTTCCCGTTCGCCAAAAGTACAAAGCCTTCATCGACGCCCGCTTCCAGAGTCCGATCCTTCGGGCGTTCCTGTACGGTTTCCCTTCTTACGGAGGCCAATCCTACCATTCGGTTGCGCCGGGAGCCTTGCTTATTCCGTATTTGATGCTGAACGACGGGGTTTGGTATCCGGAAGGCGGCATCGGGGCCATGCCGGAGTCCCTTTATCGTCTGGCGCAAGACATCGGAGTGCAATTCTTATTGGAAGCTGAAGTGCAGAGTTTCCTGATCGAAGGCAAGAGAATTGCCGCAGTTCAAACCAATCAGGGAAGTATCCCTGCGGAATTCGTCATCAGCAATATCGACCGCATAACGACAGAAAACCTTCTCGGCCGATCGCAAAATCCTGAACCAAGTTACAGCTACTTCACCATTTCGATTGGGATTCCGAAGGAGCTAGAGGGACTTGCCCACCACAACCTCTTTATCCCGGCTGACTTCCAAGCTGGATTTCGGCAGTTATATGAAGCGAACGAACCGCCAAGAGCACCAATCATCTACTTAAACGCACCGAGCGTTACCGACGATTCAAGCGCTCCGCGTGGTTGTTCGAATCTGTTTGTCGTGGTTACCGTTCCAAGTATGCGCAGCAGTTGGACGTGGAAGGAGATACAAGCCGAGTACCGAGAGAAGCTGCTTGGGGAGTTCGAAAAGTACGGTATTCAACTGGATCCAGCGGAATTCGAATTTGAAATTGTGCAGACACCCGAAACCTTTGCAACCCGTGATGGCAACTATCTTGGTTCGCTTTATGGCCCTTCGCAAGAGGAACGGCTCTTTGGCATGGTGCCGCTTAGAAACTACGATGAGAGACTAGCCAATCTCGCCTATTGTGGAGCCTCCGTACAACCCGGCGCCGGCATGCCCATGGCCGCGCTTAGCGGCAAGTTTGCGACGTCCAGGCTTTAATAGATCGCTTTGTTCTCGACTTCGCCTTCCGTAGTCAGATCGTAGACCAGCGGCACACCCGTGTCCAGGTTCAACTCGAGCACTTCCTCTTTGGAGAGATTGTCGAGTTGCATTACGATGGAGCGATTGGAATTGCCGTGAGCAACCACGAGCACGTTTTTCCCTTGACGGATGTCGCCCAAAATGCACCGCTCAAAGAAGGGTAGTGTGCGTTCGGCCGTGTTCTTTAATGCTTCGCCGTTGGGAGGCGGCACGTCGTAACTTCGACGCCAAATCTTGACTTGGTCGGCTCCAAACCTCTTGGCCGTATCCTCTTTGTTCAGCCCTTGCAGGTCCCCGTAGTGCCGCTCGTTGAGGGCTTGATCTCGGATAACCGGAGTCTCCAGGCCCATGGTCTCCAGAATGATGTCGAGCGTGTGCTGAGCGCGTCTCAGGGCGCTTGTGTAGGCCACGTCGACCTGCATTCCGTGCATTTTCTTGGCCGCCGCCCGCGCTTCTTCCTCGCCCTGTTTGGTCAACGGCACATCGACCCACCCGGTAAAGCGATTTTCCAAATTCCAAATCGATTGGCCGTGACGGATCAGAATGAGCTTGGGCATCGACCTCAGAATACCTTTCAGTTTCGGGGGTCGGCGAGGAAGATAAGGTAGTCGGTGTCGGGGAAATTGGTCTGGCCGGCCATCTCGACCATCGCCCGAATTTGGCCGCGGTGGTAAGTGCCGTGGTTGATGACTTGGCGGACGATATCCAACCGAGAATTCGACTGCTTGATACCGATGTTGTTTACATAGTGGACTGTCTCATCTAGATCAGCTTCGTCCAAATGCGCTTGCCAAGCCAGGCAAATTGCTTCAACCAGATCATACGGATCGTCAGCGTCAAATCGGTGGGGTCCACCGCAACGCTCAAGCCAAATGATTTGGGTGCGAATGACGTGGGACATCACACTGCGAAATGGCTCCTCCGCGCACAGCGGAAACCATTTCAGATTCGACCACAGGTCGTAGTCAAACATCCTGATCCAGTCAGCCTTTACTTCCAATTGAATTCCGCCTTGGCTCCGCATTGCGTTCCCACTAATACGGAATCTTGGACTTGTCGGTGTCCACGGAGGAAGACCTGTTCGACTTTGCCAACGAATTGCTCACCCTCAAATGGACTCCAACCGCACTTACTGGCGACCATGGAGCGATCGAAAAGGTATGTTGCATCGAGGTCGATCAAGACAAAGTCGGCGTCGTATCCCACTTCCAAGCGACCTTTATTCTTCACACCGTAGATTTCGGCTGGGGTTTCGGACGCCATTTTCACGAGGGTTTGGAGATCGAATAAGCCCTGATGCCGCATAGTGAGCAGGGCGCTTAGTATCGTTTGAACTCCCGGCATGCCACTCGGACTGGCAGGGTAGGGTTGAGACTTCTCCTCCAGTGTGTGAGGTGCGTGATCGCTCCCAAAGACGTCGAACAGCCCTTCAGCAACTGCTTTGCGCAATGCATCACGATGTTCCAACGAACGAATTGGAGGATTCATCTGGGCTCGACTTCCAAGTCGAGCATAGCAATCGGGCGCGCTGAACCACAGGTGCTGGGGAGTAACTTCGCAAGTCGTGCCGATACCTTTGGCTTTGGCTTCTTTGAGCAAGGGAAGCTCGTCCGCAGTTGAGACGTGCAAGACATGCACCGGCCGTGCCGTTTCTTCACTCAGGGCCAAGATTCGTTGCGTGGCCAAACGGGCGCTTTCGGCATCGCGCAAAAACGGATGCTCTCGCGGATCTGGATGCTCGGATAGCAAGGCCTTTCGTTCGCGATTTCGGGCTTCGTCTTCTGCGTGAACCGGGACCCGCCGTTTCCCACTTTGGAGAACCCTACGAAGAGTATCGTCACCATCTACCAGCAGTGGACCGGTGGAACTCCCCATGAAGACCTTGATTCCTGGCGTACCCGGTTCCATTTCCAACTCCGCGAGCTGGTCGATATTGTCTCCCGAAGCTCCCACGAAGAAGGAATAGTCGCACCATGTGCGACCCTCCGCCATCCTCAACTTCTCTTGCAAAGCTGCCTGGTCAGTGGTGGTCGGGTTCGTGTTGGGCATTTCGAAAATGCTCGTCACTCCACCCAAAATCGCCGCGCGTGTGCCTGATTCCAAGTCCTCTTTGTGTGTGAGCCCCGGCTCCCGGAAGTGAACTTGGGTATCGATGACTCCGGCAATTAGCGCTAACCCCTTAGCGTCCACTTCCACGGCGCCGGTGCCATCCACGTTGCCGATTGCCGCGATTCGCCCGTCTGAAACAGCAATATCCCCAACTTCGCTGACTGCGGAAGTTGTCAGGCGTGCGTTTCGAATGACCAGATCAAAGTGCATAGGCGATCAAAGCTTTGCGGCGAGGAATTCCGCCCACAGCGCGTCGGCATCCTTACCAGTGATCTTCTCGAACACTGGCATGGGGTCTTTGCCTCGCCTCAATTCCTTATCCAAGGCTGGAACCAGGCGCATATCGTACTTGCGGGCCACCCATGCCAGCCAATAGGCGGTCGTTCGATAGGCGTCCGTGTACTTTGCTTTGGCGGGGTCGATTCTGGGCCGCGGTGCTTCTGGCTCGTATCTCCACCAGCGAACGTAATCGGCAATGCCTTCGACCAACCAACCCACATTCTTCTCATTTCGCGGATAGTTCTGAATGAGATGAGTCATTTCGTGCACCATCATGCCCAAGTCGTCCGGATGCTGGGTGATCCACTTTCCGCTAACCGTGATGGTGTCGCCCGAGGCCCAGGCGGGAGCGGAAATCTCCTTCTTGATGACTATTCGCAGACGCTTTGCGGGTTTGAAGTCCTCCGTGGAGAGCAAGGTGGTGACCACCGGATACCAACTTTCTACAACCTTCTTCGCAGCTTCGCCCCAGGCTTTGGATTCGGGAAGATCGTTCACGTCTACCTCCACCGGCGGACACTTGTAAGATTTACCTAGCGGATAAATATGTTTATCCAGATCAGAATCGGGTGCCTGCAGGACAAAGAAAGTTAGCGCAAGAGCGATTGGAAAGGTCATAAACCTATGTTATCCAATCACGGTCATTACATTCGGAACAGGCTGAAGGTGGCAGGCTCGATTGGGACATTCTGCGCAGCTTCGATCCCGAGGCCAAGCACACGTCGTGTATCTACCGGGTCGATTACCCCGTCGTCCCAAATCCTTGCCGAGGAATAGTACGCGCTGGACTCCAAAGCGTACTTGTCTAGAATCGGTTGCTTAAATTCCGCCTGTTGCTCAGCGGTCAATTCCGCTTCACCTTTGGAAGCAAGTTGATCCTGTTTAACGGTCAGTAAGACGTTGGCGGCCTGCTCGCCACCCATTACGCTGATCTTGGCGTTTGGCCACATCCAGAGTTGGCGCGGCTGATAGGCTCGTCCGCACATTCCGTAATTGCCGGCTCCGTAACTCCCACCCACTACCACGGTGAATTTGGGAACCGTAGCCGTGCTGACCGCGGTGACTAACTTGGCGCCGTTTTTGGCAATCCCTTCATTCTCATATTTTCTGCCGACCATGAAGCCGGTGATGTTTTGAATGAAAACCAATGGGATCTGACGCTGACAACAAAGCTCTATGAAGTGCGCGCCCTTGAGCGCGGATTCTGAAAAGAGGATTCCATCGTTGGCTAGCACGCCCGCCAATTGCCCGTAGAAGCGAGCGAAACCGCAGATCAGGGTTGAACCATAGTTATGCTTGAATTCCTGAAACCGGCTGCCGTCGACAATCCGGGCCAAGACCTCCCGCATGTTCATTTGGATCTTGAGATCGGCAGGAACAAGAGAGTATAAATCTTCGACCGCATACAGCGGATCCTCTGGCGCAGTTGTCGCGGGTTTAAGCTTCGGTGCCCCCAACGACTCGACGATATTCCGTATGATCTCCAAGGCATGTTCGTCGGACTCAGCCAAGTGGTCGGCGACGCCTGACAACCTCGTGTGGACATCGCCACCACCAAGGTCCTCTGCGGTCACCTCTTCACCGGTTGCGGCTTTCACGAGAGGTGGACCACCTAAGAAAATCGTGCCCTGATTACGAACAATGATTGCTTCATCGCTCATGGCGGGAACATAGGCTCCACCAGCCGTGCAGCTACCCATGACCGCCGCGATTTGCGGAATTCCCAATGACGACATCTGGGCTTGGTTGTAGAAGATCCGGCCAAAGTGATCTCGATCGGGAAACACCTCGGCCTGCAACGGGAGGAAGGCGCCTCCCGAATCGACTAAGTAGATGCAAGGAAGCCGATTTTCCAGAGCCACTTCCTGGGCGCGCAGATGCTTCTTAACGGTGATGGGGAAGTAAGTCCCTCCTTTGACCGTCGCATCGTTCGCGATTATCATGCATTCGCGGTTGTGAATTCGGCCAATGCCGGTGACGATCCCAGCTGAAGGCGCTTCG
>DATFHI010000143.1:0-8247 GCA_035248525.1 Fimbriimonadaceae bacterium
CAGTCCCGATTGAGTCACCAACTGCGCAATGCTTGGATTTATGCCAATGGCGGTTTGGCGAATGAGCGCCGGACTCGCAAATTCTGTGCGGATGACTCGCTCACCCTCTTCTTGTCCGATAACAATCTTGGCTTTGGGAAATCTGGCTTTCAAGCCGCGTTCCACTCGGTTACTGAGCGCCTCGATCGCTTTCTCGGAACTGACAACACGATCGAGCTTCAGGCGGATTTCGTTTCCGGAGATGTTTGCGTAACCTTCGTAAAGCAAGTCCCCGACCGTCTCTTCCCCAAGAACGATCGCCCCCACGCCTTGGGCTTTCAGATTGGTTAGAGCGACATCGACGGGAGTGGAATTTGAAGCGGCCAACGACTCGACGGTTTCGAATTCCACCGCAATGGAAACGGCCTTATTACGCGCTTCGACTTGATGCCGCAGGTAAATGGAGTAGCCGGAAAGAATTACCGTCGCCGCGATGCAGGGCCAGAGCCAAACGGGAACTGTAGGGCGGTTCATAAGAAGTGCCGAAGAATTGTAGCCGTTCTCGTCCGCGGCGTCATCCGTTTTCCCACCGTTCAACGGACTCGTTGTTGGCGAGAATCTTCTCCCTCCCACCCGCAATCAGCACGGTGAGCATGCCGCCAAGGACCCCCCCCGCGTGTGCCCAGTTCGCCACTCCGCTCTGCGGAATGAATATCTGATAAAGGAACCAAATCGCGAGCAAAATCCATGCGCTGCTCTCAATAAACGTGAACAGGAAAGGGACCCAAATCTCGACTTTGTGCGCCGGAAACAAGAGGAAGTAACAACCAAGGACTCCCCCGATCGCCCCGGATGCCCCAAGAACAGGCGTGATCGCGGTCGGGTCGACGTAGATGTGCGCCGCACAAGCGAGAACACCCCAGAAAAGATAGTAGAGCATGAAGCGAATGGGGCCGAACGCGCTCTCCACACCGCCGCCGAACACGAGAAGAAAGACCATGTTGCCCAAGAGATGGAGAAGATTTCCATGCAGGAAAAGGCTCGTGAAGACAGTTACTAATGGAAAGCTGTCCCCGCCGTGGAGAGCTCGAGTGACTTCCTGAGGGCGCAGCGTCAAGTCTGCAAACAAAATGGGTGGACCGAAGATTCGCCCTTGCCTATCCCAAATGAACAGCAGGCAGTTCAGTCCGATAATGGTCCAAGTCACGATCGGGATATAACGGTCGTTTCGGTTATCTCGGACGGGAATCATGCCGGAATCCGGCAGTGTACCGACTGGAATCTGCGGGGAATTCCGCGTCTCGGGCCCCTTTGCGGTGTAAAACGTAGGCGTGACGTTGCAATTCGCCCGCCTCGGATTCCTACTGGTCGCTTTGGTATCGGGATCGACCGGACTCGCCTCAGCCCAAACGGCGGTAGATTTGCGCGCGCCGCTGCCCAAGATATCGTTCGAAGCTTGGCATGAAGCTGGCGATTCAGATAGATGGACCGAGTATTACGTCGCCTTTCCCAGCGCGATGGTTTCTCCTTCGCTGGAGAATAATTCCGTACCTTTGCGCGTGTTTATTCCGCGAGGAAAAGAGGGACCATTTCCGAGTGTAGTGATCCTCCACTATTGGGGCGCTAAGGATATCCGGGTGGAACGCAGCTTGGCCGATCGCCTCGCTGAGCGTGGGATTGCCTCAATTATCATGACTCTTCCATATCATCTGGGAAGGACGCCGGCCGGGTACCGATCCGGGGAATTAGCGATTCAACCGGACCCCGAAAAGCTGCGATTCACAATGGCCCAGGCGGCGGTCGACGTCAAGCGCACGGTCGATTTTATCGAGACTCGACCGGAATTCGATGCTTCGAGAATAGGTATCTCCGGCACAAGCCTTGGCGCATTAGTTTCTGCACTAGCATATGGAGTGGATAGCCGTCTGACGCACAGCGCATTTATATTGGGAGGCGCCGACCTCGCCGAAATCCTGTGGAGCAGTTCCCTGGTCGTCGATGCTCGCGAGGCTCTGAGGAAGCGGGGATTCACATTTGAGCGACTGCGCGCCGAGTTGACCGACGTAGAGCCTCTGACTTATTTGCCGGCCCGCAAGGAATCACCCGCATTCATCATCGGTGGCAAGTACGACACCATCATGCCCCCGGCATCCACGCAGGCGTTAATCGAGGCGTTCGATAAACCGAAAACTCTATTGCTGGATACGGGACACTACGGCGGCATCTTTGTCCAGTCCCGCATATTGAAGGAAGTCACCAACTTCTTTGAAACGGAATTCTCTGGCAAGGATTACGTGCCGCCCACCCGAGTATTTGTGCCGACATTGAGGATCGGAGTCCAAGCGAGCGCTCCCGGGGGATTCGATATCGGAGTTGGAATCGATCTGTGGAAGTCGCGTGGTGCAGTGGGTTTTATGGGAACGGCGATGCTTACGCCCCGTGGGCCACAGCTATTTCTTGGTGCGCCGATTTCAAATGGCCTGAGTTTTGGAATTGTCGGCGGAACGAATCGAATCGGAATCGGGCTGCTCTGGAGCCGGGTCCTATGATCGCGTCCGGTAATACACATACCGGTTCGGCCAACCTGCTTCGCACCTATTTCGCGCTGGGAGAAGCATCTCCCGGCGCAAAGCATCATCTCGAGCCCGGCTTTGAATATTGCACCGGACCCTATGATCATCCGATCTGCAACTTCGCCGCCAACCTTTCTCTGGATCGAATGGTTGCAAATCGAATATTTGACATCGCACTGGACTGCCCACACTTCAATGTGTATTCGCTCGACGGCGATGTACCGATGAGTCGGTTCGAGCGGCAGGCACTTCTCGTCGAGTCAGGTTTTGAGAAGTGCTACGAGTTGACACAGATGGGATGGACTCCCAGTTGTCCAGCCCATCAGCCGCAAATTCAACCCGAACGTGGAAGCGACAAGCGGAACGAGATCGCTTCTTTTATGGCGCTCCAATTCTTTCCGAAGTACAGTTCAGGCTTCAGGCGCCGCATTTTTGAAGCCACCGCGTTGGCCCAAAGTCTTGAGTTATACGGGATCTATTTGGATGGACAACTCGTCGCGGCTTCGATGCTTTCGGAAGATGAAAGCTCCATTGGTCTCTTCAATGTGTGCGTGGACACCGCGTACCGTGGTCGGGGATTGGGTCGGAACCTTGTCGCGGCGGCGCAATTTCAGGCGTATGAGAAGCAGAAGTTCGTCTGTTTGCAATGTAATGAGAGTCTAATTACCTGGTACGAAAACCAGGGTTTTCGAACTTCCGGCATAGTTGACGTATTCGGCTTGCCGGACAAAAGACGAACGGCTATAATGAAATGAATTCGAGTTTTTGTCGTGACCCGAATCAAACGTGCTTTTACGCTGCCGGAACTTTTAATCGTGTTTGCCATCATTGCGATCTTGGCAAGCCTGCTTTTTCCTGTCTTCCGTTATGTGAAAGCCGGCGCCCATAAGACGCAGTGCATTTCTAATTTCCGTCAACTGCAATTGGTGGCAACTCTGTATGTTTCCGATTGGGATGACCGGTTAATGCCGGTCAACCATCAGCCTTCCGCGCCCGCCAACTCCACCAATGACCGCACTTGGGTTCAGCTAACGCTGCCCTACGCGAGAACGTTCAGCATTTACAACTGCCCAAGCGACTACGGTCAGAGACCGGCAGCCGAGACAACTTTCGATCAGGATTTGGTACCTGGGGACACCTACTCCAAGTACTATTCAGCTTCGCTCCGAGTAAACGCGGGTTACAACTACGCTTATCTCGCGCCGGTGTTCCAATCCGCGAATGGGCGCTGGTTGTCCGATCCGCGGTCTTCCAGCAGCATTGCCGACCCATCGAGAACCATTCTCTTTGTGGACTCCCTGTATGGTAGGACCCCAACCGGTCAGCCATTTGGTGGCGGTAGTTGGCTCGTCGTTCCACCTTGTCGGTTTGAGGTCAAAAACGGCCAAAACATCGATACCTTTTCAATCGGGAACGGGTCGCACATCTACGCGAAGACATTTGGATGGGACAACGACAAGAGTTCACCCTTCCTGTATGGTTCTGCTTGGCCCTGGCATCAGGGACGAATGAATTTGGTCCGGCTAGACGGAAGCACCGTTTCCATTCCTGCCGATCAGTTATCCACAGGCTGTGACGTCCGCGAGAATTGGCAAGGCGTCATTCGAGATTCAGAAGCCTACATGTGGGATCTCAACTGAGCTTTTAAGCCGCTGGCTCAACACCTTTCAGCGTATTCTCTATTCGTGGGCAAGCTTCTGCATTTGGCCGGAATGGCAGTGGTCGCTGTTTCCCTGCTTGCCTGCGGCGCAAGAGCCAAGTCCGCGGTTATCCAGACCAAGCAGGAAGTTGCTTCCAACTACCGCCGGATTTTGAATTCGATCCATATGCCACGAGTCAGGAACGACTTGGCCCGCCTGAGTTCAATTGGCAACCGAATTACGGGTAGCCACGGAGAGGCATCCACATTCGAGTACGTCAAGGCTGAATTCAAGAGGCTTGGCTTCTCCAACATTCGATCGGAACCGTTCAAGGTCACCATCCCTGATCCGGAGTCGCGAGGAAAACTCCATGTTCTGGGTCAGGAGTTGGAACTGTTCCCAATGTGGCCGAATTTGGTCCGCACTTCCACATGCGATGTAACCGGCAAGCTCATCTATGGCGGCGACGGAACTTTAGAAGCCTTCAAAGGGAAGGAGATCCAAGGCTCGATTGTGCTGATGGAATTCAATTCCGGAGCGCGGTGGCGAAATGCCGCCCGCCTCGGCGCCTCTGCAATCATCTTTTTGGAGCCTGAAGAGTCAAACCGTTCCGAAGCGGAGCTCAAGTTTGGGAAAGTACCGCTCGACTTTCCACGTTTTTATTTACCCTTGGCAAAATCAGGTGCGGCACTTAAAGGAGCATTCACAAATTCAAAAGCTAACTTGACTTGCCGACAAGAGTGGATTGAGTCTGAATCCCAAAATCTGTTGGCGGATTTGCCTGGATCCGATCCCTCTGCCGGCGGTGAGCGGGTTTTGATTACCGCTAACGCTGATGCAGCGAGCACCGTACCCGGGATTGCCCCAGGTGCGCAAAGCGCCTGCTCCGTTGCCGCCCTTCTGGAGTCTGCGCGAATCTGGGTGGAGCAGCCTCATCGACGCCCGGTCACTTTTATGCTCATGGGCGCCCATATGCTCAGCTTGCAAGGAGCTCGCGAATTTGTGGACCGGCGTCTACAGACCGACAAACAGCCCCTGTTCGTAGTCGCCAACTTGGATGTGTCCTCAGGCAGCCCATCGCTAGGAGCGTACGGCCGAGGATGGTTCTACGAATACCGAGACGAAGTGCGGGATCCTCTCATGGCAATCGGCCGCATTCTCCGGAAGCATGCGGACGAACTCGCCACTGTGATGAACGTTGCCAACCCAAGGCTTTTGCTGACCGACGCGATTAACCAGTCGGATAATCGGACTTGGAAAAACAACATTCCTGGCCGGTTTGCGCTGGATTGCGAACCGATGCTCCTGGGTGGTTACAACGCCATTTCGTTCGTCACGATCGAAGATGCAAGGGACCAGGTGGATACACCATTCGACACCTTCGATAAGATCAACTATTCCAATCTAAAGCAACAGATTTCGACTTTCAACGCCATGCTCAGCCACCTCCTGAGCGACACCTCGGCCAGCGGAGTGGATACGGATTATCGAATCCCGCTGCAAACCGTGCAGCCATCAGCTATGCGCCTTACCGGAGGTTTTTCTGTAATCGACGGATATGTCGCCGTTTACGATCCGTCCAAAAACTTCGTCCCTGATACCCGGGTAGTGGATGCGCTCGCCGTTGGAAATCACTACCAAAAAACATTGATGGGAGTGCGCGGGTCCATCGT
Organism: Fimbriimonadaceae bacterium; assembly: GCA_035248525.1. Taxonomy (GTDB): domain Bacteria; phylum Armatimonadota; class Fimbriimonadia; order Fimbriimonadales; family Fimbriimonadaceae; genus 55-13. The sequence goes on from DATFHI010000143.1 coordinate 5,866, forward strand.
TCAAAAAGTTAATCCAAAAACTGCCACGTACCGGATGGCAGGATTTCCCCTGATCAACTCCTTCTCGAACCCGGATGAACGTTATTACTCCAGCGTTGCCGGTTTTCGGTTGGATCCAGTCACCGGGGACATCGATCATGCGGTGGATTACGGAGTGATGGGAGCAGTTGCGTATCCCACCGAATTTGAACTTAAAACCACGCAAAAGACCGCGCCGATCGTTGTGTTCAAATGTCGGTCGATGGACTTCTATGGACTTGTGGACCCACAGGACCTTAAGACATTCGTCGACGGTTCGATCTTGGACGCAAAAACCAACGGCACGCCTCAGTTTTTCGGCTTTTACGTGCCTATCGAAGACACCCGTTTGAGTAGCGAAATCGACGATACGGCATGTCTTTTCCTGCCTCCGGGGGCAAGGTTCAAGAATCTGCTTGGCTCGGGAATGGGCGAGTACCGGCTGATCCTCACGAACTCCACCCCGCAGAATGAGGAGGGCTATGGATACGCCATGCCGGGAAGCAATCCGCCGGCAACGGGTCGAGCGGGCATTGCCGCTTCGGGTCGGTTTCCCGATGTTGCCGCGAATACCGCGCAAGACATCATTGCCATTAATCAAGCCAGGCTGAATGAATTTGCGAAGTATCGAATCATAAGCCCAGGAATCAGCGAATTGCAGTCAAGTGCCAAAGCCGAATTGGATCAGGCAAATGCATTCAAGGCCGCAAAAGATTGGGGTAGCGCAGAAAAGCATGCGCGGGCGGCATGGGGTTTTGCATTAAGGGCTCACCCAATTGTTGCCAAGACCACCTCGGACGTCGTTAATGGCGTCATTTTCTATCTCTTCCTCATCGTTCCATTTAGCTATTTCATCGAACGCCTGTTCTTTTCCCACCGCTCATTGACCAAGCAATTGGGCACCGCGATTCTGATCTTTATTGGATCATTTGGCTTGTTGAGGCTTGTGCATCCGGCCTTCGAGATCGTGAAGAACCCAATGATGATCTTCGTCGCATTCGTCATGGGTGCGCTCAGCCTCATCGTTATTCTCTTCATCCTCGGAAAGTTTGAAAGCTCGCTGAAATCATTGAAGCAATTGGAAAGCGGATTGCATGAAATCGATATCCGCCGGGGAAGCGTGGCGATGGCGGCATTCAATCTCGGCGTCTCCAACATGAGAAGGCGCAAGGCGCGAACGCTTCTCACCACGTTGACGCTAGTCGTGATGACGTTCATCGTTCTGAGTTTCACGTCGATCGTGCCGGACCTCCAGATCAACGAGTTGCCCTCAAACAATCCGGCGCGATACGCGGGTTTGCTTATTCGCAACCCTGGCCTGGATCCCCTGCAAAGCGCAACCTACCGCCAAATCGCTAACGAATTTGCAACTGACGGAACGGTCGTTCGTCGGGCCGCCTATTATGGTGCGGACATCGGTGACACCGGCGTTCTGACCTTGCAACGTGCATCGCGAGTCGCGGAAATACGCGCATTAGTTGGCTTCGATCCGGAGGAATCCAAAGTCACAAGGCCGCAGGAGGGCCTGTTAGTAGGAGGGAGATGGTTTCGAGAGGGAGACGACAAGGTGATCATCCTGCCCCAACTCTTAGCTGAAACCTTGAAGATCGAGTCATCGGACGTCGGCCGGGCCACGGTCAGATTTGGCGGGAGCGACTATCTCGTAATTGGCATAATCAACGCCGGCTATATGCGCGCAATTCAAGATCTGGATGGAGATGGAATCCTGGCGGCAGATTTCACCCAATCGCGGCAAATGCAATCCGACACCGGAACCGGAAACCAGGCGTTTCGGAGTTTCATTCGCCTAGACCCCAGCGTCTGTGCGCTGATCCCCGCGTCGACCGCGCTTTCTATCGGAGCTGATTTGCGTACCGTTGCTGTTGCATTTCCATCGGGTAAACGCACTCGAGAGGCGCTGGAAGCCTTGATGCCAAGGCTGAGACTCAATCTTTACGCTTCAGTAGAGAACGTCCAAACCGGAAGCTTGGAGGTTAAGCAATTCAGCATTCTCCAAACCTCTAAGGGAACCGGCCTCGGACTTGTGCTTATTCAGCTAGCGATCGCCGCAATTTTCGTGCTCAATACGATGATCGCCAGCGTCTATGAACGCACTAAGGAAATCTCCATCTTCAGTTCGATCGGGCTGGCGCCCAACCACATCGCCATGCTGTTTTTTGCCGAGTCGCTCGTTTACGGTGTGTTGGGAGCAGTATTCGGCTACTTCTTGGCTCAAGTCGCCGCGAAGATTATTGTTGCAACCGGGATATTGCCGAGCCTCTACCTGAACTTCTCATCGAGCTCAGCGGTGTTGTCAGCAGGGCTGGTGTTGGGAACGGTCCTGGCGAGCACCATCTATCCCGC
>DATFHI010000144.1:0-7639 GCA_035248525.1 Fimbriimonadaceae bacterium
GACTGGAGCTTTATCTACCCATTCGCCCTTGCGCCGAATTTGATCCTGCGTGAGTTCGAGAGAAGTGTAAAGCACCGGTTGCTGGACTTCCAGGGGTACTTCGGACCAGGCCACAACGTTTCCTCCGTCATCCTTGCGCTCCGGTACCAACTTCATGCTCTTTCGAGCTGTCTGACTTAAGAAGTTAGTGTCAGTGAAGCCTTCGCCCGTAAATCCAAATTTGTCCTGGATATGAGGAGGCGCGCTCCGCGGATTGTAATAGAACTCGACTATGTATTTCTTCGAAAGGAATGGGTACATCGTCGGGTCCTTGCTCATGTCGATCTTTCGATTAAATCTTCGGTTGCGAACAAAGAGCTGGTCCTGCATGTAAGTCCGATCTCTGGGCGGATCCAGACTCACGTCATCCGTCATGTCCCAATCCAATTCGGCCAACCGAGCATGAGGATAATCCGCATCCCGCAACGTGACTCGAACGCGTGTGCCGACCGGCAGAACATTCCAAGTGCCCTCGATGCGCATGACGCGATCGCTTAAAACAGTGACCTTTGCGGAGAATCCGACATCGAATGGCGGCTTGGTGTCGTAATCTCCGGTTGCGTACCAGTTCTTGGCCTTTCCTTCGGGCGTGTTACGGGCAAACCAACCACGTTGCGCCATGCGCACAAGAGTGGTATCCAGGTTGTTCTCAATCGTGCCGAACTGTTGAACAGCCCCGTACTGTGTCTCAGTTTTGAGCCGTTGGAGGGCAGCATCGTACAACTGGTAGTACAGGCCAAGCGCATCCATAATCTGACCGTTTCGGAAGTAAGCCTGGGTTAACAGGTTCCGCCGAGCGGGAAGGATATCCGGCTTTTTGGAGGCCTCTTCAAACCACTTGACTGCCTGGTAATAGTCGTCATCGACTTTGTGAAACCACATCCAACCTGTTTCGAAGAACATTTCGTAGGTTTGCGGGTTTTGCCGAGCTCCTTCCTTGCCTAATGCAAGCGCGGAAGGAATATATCGCCGGTCAGAACGCTGCTCCTCGTCGGTGAAGTTGTAGCCTATGTGCCACATTCCCGTCGCATAAACGTCGATCTGCTTGGGATCGAGGATCGTGCACAGTCGAATAATCGGCAAGACGGCATCGTAGTTCCCCTGATCGAAGAAACCGTCCGCCCGCACCCAGAGTATGCCGGCCAGAAACTCGCGGAATCCAAAGAGTTGGAGGATGATCTGGTCGGGCGAAAGATCCTTCTGAATACCGCCCTTCCCCGGGCTGTAATTCTTAGTCCAGAAATTCTGCAGGAAGCCGCCATGGATCAATCCCTGGCCGATAAATGCGACCGCCAGAACTCCAAGAAGGGCTTTGTTCGACTTCATTCCTTACACCTCGCGCCGGTCAAAGATCAAAATGCCGGCGATGATCAAGATGGCGATATACAACAGCCCGTATCCGGCGGTACCGAGATAGTAGGTTGTCTCGTTTTGAATAGCTTGACCGGGGTTGATGATCGGGTTCTTGACGTCGTAGTTCGCGAAATTGGGAAGGATAGATGTGACGAACTTCGCCACACCTTGCATGATCGGGCTCGCGCTCTGGTTGGACTGAATCGAATCGTACAACGGATTCAACACCGTTCCCACCAGCCACATACCGATCGACAGGAAGAAGTTCACCAACGGCGTTACGAACGTCGAGAAGAAGATCGCAACGGCCGCCAACAGGCACATCTCGATGAAGTAGAGAATCGACTGTCGACCGAGTTCCAACAGCTTCGCCGCTTCGGGATGCTGGAAGATGTAGAACAGGATGATCATGACGAGGGACATCAAGAGGATCATCAGACCAAGCGCGAAGACTGCGCCCAGGTATTTCCCAACCAAGAATTGCCAGCGTTGTACGGGCTTGGAGAGAATGGTGTAGATGGTCCTGCGCTCGATCTCATTCGGGATCATGTAGACCGTTAAGATGATGGCGATCAACGCCGAAGTACCCCGCAAGACCGCAAACATCGTTCCTATCATCGTGGAAGTCTCGGAACGCGCGGAAAGCACGGACAGCGATGGAATGATCGACAGCAGTAACACACCGATCATCAAGATGATCAGCAAAACACGTCGACGAATTGCCTCGCCCACGGTGGTTGAGGCGATCGATAGAATGGATCCCATTACGCTTCTTCTCCTACCGTGACCGTTGCGACGGGGCTGGACTTCGGTTTGTTGACCGTCTCGATGAACAAGTCTTCCAAGCGCCGGCGGCGCGGAATCACGCTCACCACGGTTCCCTTTGAACTTCGCGCACCGTCGATGAGTGCATTCACGTCGCCCTCTTCCGGCATGTCGACGATTAGTCGGCCGTTGTGGAACGACACGGTGGATTCACTCGTGCGAATCGAGTCGGCGAAAGCTTGGCCGACTCCGTCGACGATGATTTCAATTCGACCGCCCCTGAGCAACTCATCCAGACTGCCTTGTCGCTCGATAACACCCTTGTTGATAATCGCAACCCGATCGCAAATGCGTTCGACTTCGCTGAGTTCGTGGCTGGAGATGAATACGGTTCGTCCCTCATCGCGGAATTGAAGAATAAGATCTCGAATTTCGGTATGGGCGATGGGGTCGAGGCCGCCCGTCGGCTCGTCCAGGAATAGCAGTTTGGGATCGTTCAGGAGGCTTTGGGCAAGTCCAATGCGCTGCTGCATACCCTTTGAATATTGCGAAATAGTCTTGGATGCGTCAGCGGCAAGGTTCACCTTCTCCAAAAGGCCTTGGAACTTCGCGCGATCATTGATACCGAAGAGAGATCCATAAAATTTGAGGATCTCCATTCCCGTCATGTGCTCGTAGTAGTACGGCCGTTCGGGAAGGTAACTGATGATCTTGTGGACATCCATGTCCCCAATCTCCTTACCGAGCACGTAGCCCTCTCCGGAAGTCGGGTAGATGATGCCGAGAAGCATCTTAATCGTCGTGGTTTTACCGGCGCCGTTTGGCCCGAGGAACCCAAAGATCTCGCCTTCTTCCACCTCTAAATCCAAGTGGTCGACTACGTTGATCTTTCCTAATTGGCGTGATTTGTACGTCTTTGTGAGTTGTCGAGTTTCAATGGCGGCGGCCAAGGGCAGCGCACCTCCCAGGGGTAAGTCGGACGCATTATACCTACGGGACGGTTTGAACCTAAGGTGCGAATGCGGCCAGTCAAGAGGAACAGCGCGAACCGTGCCAATAGTTCCTGGTGTTTCGAATTCCCCTTACTAAACCGTTTAAGAAAATTCAAAAAAAGTCCGTTGAAACCATACAGATTGCGCACAAATGGTCGTATAACTACTCTCAGCCAAGAAGTCAGCCCTCTCAGTGGTAACAGCCTTGGAGGAAGAGGACGACATTGGTTAAGTCTTGCGGGAACGTGCTTTGCTCTCCTTTCAACGTTCCCGCGCTTTTTTTAGCCAGCCGACTTGGCCGCTTCAATAAACCGACGAACCTTTTCCAGGTCCTTCACTGCGGGTGCAGTTTCGATTCCACTGCTGACGTCGACCGCATATGGCCTCACCTTGGCAACGGCTTCCGCGACGTTTTCTGGGGTTAATCCACCCGCCAACACCATTGGAATTTCCCGATCCGCAAGATGCTGTCGCAATTCCGCAGCATAACCCCAATCGACTGGAATTCCGGTGCCGCCAAACTCGTTCTCCGAATAGGCATCCAGAAGAACAGCGGAGATATCTGATTCGAAATCGATGGATTCTATTGGCTGCTGCACCCGCATCCTCAGAGTTTGGATGCGGTGCTGTCCAGCAAGGGCGTGTCTGTGGAATCGAATCGCCTGAATAGCGGTTGCACCCTGGACTGACCGATTCGCCTCGCCAAAAACGGCGACGGAACTCACATAGGGTCCGGCCATCTTGAGTAAAGCGCTGTAATGTCGATCCCCGATATAGCGCGGACTCGTGGGTTCGAAGACGAAACCGATGGCATCGGCGCCGCATGCAATCGCCCCCGTAACGTCTTCAGGTCGCGTCAACCCGCAGATCTTTACTCGGACCAATGCATGACCTCGCGCACTTTGGTCTCGATGTCCGGCGACATGCAGAACGTGGTTCCGACTAACACCGCGCGCGCTCCTGACTTGGAGACTCGCTCGACGTCGGAGTGAGTGCGAATGGCGCTTTCGCTGACGATTATCAGGTCACGGTTCCCGGAGTGCAGAAAGCTGGCTAGCCGCTCGGTCACGGATAAGTCGGTGGTGAACGTCCGCAAGTCTCGATTGTTAATTCCGACAAGCTTCATTCCCAATTCCAGGACAACCTCGCACTCTCGCTCGTCGTGAACTTCAATTAGGCTGTCCATGCCGTATTCGGTCGCTTCTGCTGCCAGGTCAGCCAATTGAGAATCTTCCAGCCCGGCAATGATAAGAAGCACGGCGCTTGCGCCCCAGGCAAAGGCTTCAGCAAGTTGATACGATTCGTAAATGAAATCCTTTCGGAGGCAGGGCAATCGAATTTCCTGACTGATCCGACGGAGATTTTCTGGCGAGCCGCCAAAGAAACGCTCATCGGTTAGCACGCTTAGGCAATCCGCCCCCGCCCGCATGTACTGCTCCGCCACAGAAAGTGGATCGAAGTCCTCCCGTATCACGCCTTGCGATGGACTAGCGCGTTTGACTTCTGCAATAAGCGCAACGGGATGCGCCGATCCCGTGAGGGTTTTGGCGAAACTTCCGCGAACTTTGTCTTGGCCAAGGTCGAGGAGGGCAGACTTGGATATTTCCCGTTTGGCCGCCCCGACTTCCTCCCTCTTGTGCTCGAATATCTCTTGGAGGATGGTCAAACCCTGTTTGTCGCCTCCACAAATTTCTCCAGTGATTCCAAGGCCCGTCCGCTATTGACTGCTATTAATGCCATATCCCGAGCTTCGACCAAATCATTGGGAAGGCCGGACAACCAAATGGCCATGGCTGAAGATGGAAGCAACGCCTGACAGCGGGGTGAATTGGAGTCACTGATCGCTTCGCGCAGAATTTGGGCGTTTTGTTCGGCGGTTTCGCCGCATTCCAAAGCGGATCGATCGATAGGTTCAAGTCCGAACTCGGCGGGGCCAATCGTCGTTAGCCGGACTTCACTTCCCATCACAAACGCGGCTTTGCTCTTTTCGCACGGAGAAAGTTCATCTAGTCCATCATCTCCGTGAAGAACTACCGCCCGCTCGACGCCCAACAATCCAAGCGCCTTCGCCATCGGTTCAACCAAACCCGAGCTATAAACTCCGATCATTTGGCGCTTGGCGCCGGCGGGGTTTGCAAGGGGTCCTAACTGGTTGAAAACACTTCTAAACCCCAATTCCTTTCGGCTTTTGCCGACGTGTCTCATTCCGGGATGATGAACCGGAGCGAACATGAACACGATTCCGGATGCCCGGAACGTCGCCTCTAGCTTCTGCAAATCATCCTGGAGCTTTGCTCCGAGGGCCTCTAAGACGTCTGCACTGCCACACTTGCTCGTTACCGAACGGTTTCCGTGTTTGGCGATCTTCACCCCGGCGCCAGCGGCCACAAATGCGGCGGCGGTCGAGATATTGAATGTCGACCCTCCTCCGCCGGTTCCACAGGTGTCGACCACATCTTCAGCGAGGTACAGAATTCGTGCCCGCTTCCGGAGTTCTTGGGCAAAGGCAGCCAGCTCGCCAGCGGTCACGCCTTTAATTTTCAGCGCGGTAATTACAGCTCCGATTTGGGATTCGGTAGCTTGTCCATCCAGTAACCATCCCATCAGGTCCGCAGCTTGATTGGAAGTTAGATCGGAACCGTCCAGCAAGGGCTGAACGAGCGCGAGGAAGGACATCGCTCCATTTTGGCGCAGGAACCGAGCGACGGAGGGAGGTCGTGGGTAATATTCTCGCGATGCAATCTGGATATGTTGGCATCCTGCTTCTGGTGGCCGTGGCCGCGACAATCTGCGGCGCGATGGTGACCTTGAGTTGGGTTTTGGGGCCCAAAAAGATCACTCCTTATAAAGAGTCGCCGTATGAATGCGGCGTCGCTCCGGTGGGAGATGCCAAAGAGCGATTTCCGATCAAGTTCTACTTGGTCGCCATCGTCTTCATCCTGTTCGACATCGAAGTTGTTTTCCTGTGGCCTTGGATGACGGTGTTCAAAACCAGCGACACGAACTTCCTGATCACCAGCTTCACCTCATTCGCTCTATATATGCTGACCTTCATTGTGGGTTACATCTATGTGATCCGGGTAGGGGCTATCGACTGGGATGAAACCACTTCTCTCGACCCCGCCAAACTGGCGGAAGAGGATGCCGCTTCCCCTGACCCTGAACTCGTCCCTGCCGTTGGGGTGACCGCTTAAATGAACCCGATGGCTGGCGAGGAGAGGCTCGAAGTCGCTCGATTGCGGAATTTATTAGGCAGCGATCTCGGCAAGGTCAAGGAAGATCGAGGAGATACCTTCGTATGCGTTCCCGCCCAACGGATCGTCGACGCGATCCGGACGCTTAAGGACGATGAGGAACTTCAATACGATTATTTTGTGGAGTGTGTAGGCGTTGACTACAGCCGTTGGGATCACGAACGAGATCTACCCCAGCGATTTGAAGTTGTATACAACCTGTTCTCCACCAAACTCTCCTCCCGACTCTTTGTGAAAGTTGGAGTAAATGACGGGGAGTCCATCCCTACCCTAAAAGAAGTCTTTTTGGGTGCGGAATATCCGGAAAAGGAGATTGCCGACCTTTTTGGCATTCCTTTTGCAGGTAATGAGTTCGAACCCGGTGAGCGCTTTATGCTCCCCGACGACTGGAGCGGCTTCCCCCTCCGCAAGGAATATCCCTTGGGTGGAGAAGACGTTCTGTTCGATCAGGGAGATCGAGGGCCAGCCGTCGAGGATGTCAGCATGCCGCACGCAGGCGAGAGCTTCGAAGGCAAAACCGGATCGGAAGACGTATCGGGCCGCTGAGGCAAAATCGAACGGTTCGATGAAAAAAATGTTTGCCATTCTGTGAGAATCGTGTTACACTCATCACAGTTATTTTGTTCTCCTTTGTTGAGAACGCTTTTATTCGCCGAAAACCGCCTAGAAATAGGCAAACGAGAAGGAAGTCAGATTGAAGCGTACGCGTTTATTCGACGCGTAATTCGGTGAATATCGTTATGCCTCCATCGATGGAACTCTCGCTGCATCCAAATCTGGTGCGGTGACTTGTGCGCTGCTCCCTGACGAGGATATTCGGGCAACCGAAGTTTCGCCGGCAGTCAAGCCTGATTGAAGTACCGTGGTTTATAGGTATGAAAGCAGGTAAGAACGTAACAATTGGAAGGAACATCGTTATCGAGGTTCCGGTCCAAGAAATGACTTATCTCTCTTCCAATGGAGGAAATCATTGAATAGCCGAAAAGCGTTTACGCTTATTGAACTTTTAGTAGTTATTGCCATCATCGCGATTCTCGCGGCGATCCTTTTCCCTGTTTTCGCCCAAGCTAAAGAGGCGGCCAAGGACACCAGCAACCTGAGCAATCAGAAGCAGATTGGCCTTGCCATCTTGATGTACGGCGCGGATTACGACGACTCATTCCCGCTCTCCCACCGATATGAGCCCTCTTACACGGCTCTGTTCGGACTGGCGACCTGGCAGACTGAAGTGCAGCC
>DATFHI010000145.1:0-5170 GCA_035248525.1 Fimbriimonadaceae bacterium
ATTCGAACCATGTTCGAGCGGGTTGCGACGGCGGACTTTACTACACCTACGATGGATGGGACACGACCTGGCAGATTAACAATATTCCGATCGCGCAGTTCTATGCGATCAGCGTGGATAATGCCGTTCCTTACAACGTGCTAGGTGGGGTTCAAGATAACGGTTCGTGGAGAGGTCCCTCTCTCAGCGTAAACCGCGGCGGAATCTTCAACTGGCATTGGGAATCCGTTCTTGGTGGCGATGGATTTGTGAATATGGCGCACGCGGAAGATCCCGACATCGTGTTCGGGTCGTCGCAGTTTGGCGCGGTGAACCGCATCGACATGCGCAACCGGCAAGGGAAGTCGATCCGACCCCGAGAATCGGGTCAGCGGGCGAACTGGATGGCTCCATTTATCCTCTCGCCATTTGCTCCAGACACCATCTATTGGGGTGGAAATAAGCTTTACAAGAGCATGGACAGGGGTGACACATGGCGCGCGATCAGCCCCGATCTCACCACGAACGATCCCGAAAAGGTTAAGGGAAATGTCCCCCACTGCACCATCACCACGATCGACGAATCCAGGAAGAATCAGGGGGTCATCTGGGTCGGTACGGACGACGGCAACGTTTGGTTGACGGAGAACGACGGTAACTCCTGGACCCAAGTCAACGACAAGATGCCCGGCGTTCCCGCGAAGTATTGGGTCAGCCGAGTGCATGCGTCGCCTCATGACGAGAACACGGCGTTCGTGTCCTTCACGGGCTTCCGGGAGGATGATTGGACTCCATATCTGTACAAGACCACCGACATGGGGAAGACCTGGAAGCGGATCGAAGGATTGCCCAATCAGCAGATTTCGGTTGTAAAACAGGATGCAATCAACCCCAACTTACTGTTTGTTGGTACCGAGGGTGGGCTCTGGACGAGTCTAGATGGAGGAACTGCCTGGCAGAAACTCGATCTTGGAGTAGCCGCAGTTCCTTGCCAAGACTTGGTCATTCAGGAACGGGAGAGCGACTTGGTCGTCGGTACCCACGGACGAGGAATCTATATCGCGGACATTGCGCCTTACCGGCAAATGACCTCGGAGATTTTGGACAAGAATGCGTACCTGTTCCGTCCCACCCGGGCGTTGAATTACAACTTCACCAACAACCAGTTCGAAGCCTTCCAAGGCTTCCAGCGATATGCAGCCTCGAATCCCCCGTTCGGCGCTACAATTTGGTACTACCTTAAGGGAGATTCGGCGGACGAGCCCAAGATCGATATCCTCGATATTAGCGGTAAGGTGGTGGCGACCCTCAGAGGCAGTAAGACGGCCGGGTTGAACAAGTCGCTATGGAACCTGCGCGCATCCGGCGCGCCCGCATCGGGCTCATATTTAGTCCGATTAACGGTTGGATCCGACGTACAGACTCAAGTGCTGACGGTGCAACCGCTCGGAAAGTTGGGTGGGCAAAACTCGCAGGATTCGTTCAAAGACGATGACGGCGGTTAATCGCTAAACTCAAATCAGCAATTAAACGGGGCCAACTGGATTCGGTTGGCCCTTATGCTGACTCTCAAGTATGCTTTGGGAATCATGTTTCGTCTGGTTCTCCTTTCATGCTTGGTTTTCGCTTCTTGCGGCGCCTATGCACAACTTCCCGCGCCCCAACGCGACCCCTTAATCGGCGCACGCAGCTTAGCCCTTAGTCCGGATGGGACACGTCTAGCGTTCACCTACCAAGGCGATATTTGGGTCGTTCCTGCGGCCGGTGGAAGAGCGGTGCCGGTTACTAACCATGTCGAGATGGACGACAATCCAATTTGGTCGCCGGACGGCGAATGGATTGCTTTCGCATCGAATCGATACGGCAATAACGACATCTTCGTCGTGCCCGCAGATGGGGGGAAGACTGAGCGCTTGACCTGGCACTCCGGAAACGACGTTCCTAATGACTGGTCGCCGGACGGAAAAACCGTCATCTTCCGCGCTACTCGCGACCAATCGGCCAACGGTATCTATGGAGTGGATGTCGCAACGGGCAAAACGCGCCAATATTTCTTAGATAACGCCGCCGTGAATTATCCCAAGTTTTCTCTCGACGGTAAGCGAATCCTTTACACCAGGATCGGATTCCCGTGGACGCGGCCGCGTTATGAAGGAACCGCGGCATCCCAGATTTGGGAATATGACATTCCAAGCGGGAAGCGCATCGAATGGCGAAACAACGGATTCCAGCACTTGTGGCCCAACTACGCGCTGGGCGGTAAGAGCATTCTGGCCGTCACCGTTGGAGAAAAAACGCCCAGTTCCAGCTACGTTGGTAAGCCGATTCCGAAGAATGTCGACAATGTGAACCGCTGTCCAAACATTTACGCGATCGACGCGCCGGGTAAGGCGCGGCGGGTTACCGGCTTCGTCGAGGAGGGTCCCCGGTTCTTGACGGTTTCCAGAAACGGACAGACGGCCGCATTTGAGCGCGACGGCGATGTCTATGTGTTGAACCTGGGCCAGGAGCCGCATAAGATTTCGATCACCGCGATCATCGATGACAAGACAACCAATGAAGAGCGCCTGATCCTTCGCGACGGAGCGAATTCTCAAACTCTAAGTCCGAAGGGAGACCGCCTGGTTTTTGAGGTTCGCGGTGAACTGTGGATGGTGCCGGTGAAGAAGGGGAAGGGACCGAATGCCGACGACGCCAAGCAGTTGACGACTTGGGCGGGATTTGACGATCAGCCACTTTTCGTGGATGACAACACCATCTTTTTCGCCAGCGACCGAAATGGGGCAAAGCGACTCTTCAAGATGAATGTCGACACCCTCGCCACAACCCCAATCACCACCGACGACGCCGATGTAGGAGCTTTGGGTTTGACCCCCGACCGCAAATCCGTGAGCTTCTGGAAGTCTGGAAAGCAGGGTGGATTGTACGTCGTCCCAATCTCGGGTGGAACGCCGAAGCAGCTACTCCTAAGGCCGAGAAACGAGGATGGCGGGTCTGTCCCTCAGTATGCGTTTTCGCCTGACGGTCGATATGTCGCCTATCCGGAAGATTTGCGCCGCAGTGGTTACTACTATTGGGATGCGACATCCAACATTTGGGTGCTCGACACGGTCACGGGAACCAGGACGAACGTAACTCGGTTGAGCGCTTCCCACGGCTCGCCGCAGTGGACTCCGGACGGCCGCTATCTCTTCTTCACGAGCAATCGCCAAGGCACCGGCATCTTTGCGTTGCCCCTGAAGGCTGAAGATGCTCGAGAGACCGAGTTAGAGCTCAAGTACGTCAAGCCGACTACACCCGTAAAAGTGGAGATCGACTTCGAAGATATCGAAAATCGGGCGCGTAGAGTCGTTTCCACGGGCATGGTTTCGAATATCCGGTTCGATGCCACGAATGGCGAAGTGTTCTATCTCCTGGATGGAGATATCAATCGGGCCAACTACGACGGTGAGAATCCGCGCAAGGTAACGAACGGTGGCGGGATTCGGGAGTTTGAGTTCACGGCCGATGGTAACGGGCTTGAGTTTGTCCGCAGCGGCACCCTCAACACGCTCAACCTGAGAGCGCAGCAGATGCCGATCACGACGGTGGCATTCCGAGCGGACTGGAAGCGCGACGTTCGAGCTGAGCACGCCGCGGCTTACGAGCAGTTTTGGCGCTCCTACAACAAAAACTTTTACGACGCCAACTTTCATGGCAGAGACTGGGTGGCGCTCCGAGAGCGATATCGCAAGTTCCTGCCGTCCGTAGGACATCGAAATGAGATGGCTACGGTCTTGAATATGCTCGTGGGCGAGCTGGAAGCATCGCACTCCGAAGTTTCTCCCGCGGCGGGAAATCCAGACGGGGAGAATTCAGCCCACCTCGGATTCACGTTTGACTACAACTATGACGGTCCAGGCATCCGAGTTAAGGAAGTTCCAAACCGAACTCCCGGAAGCTATCCGAAGACAAAGCTGAACCCGGGAGACATCGTGACGAAAGTCAACGGAGAAGCGGTTTCGACCAATGAAGCCCTCTACCGCGACGTACTTAACGAGCAGGTTGGTCGAGACCTGGTCTTGACGGTGAAGTCGCCAAGCGGGACGACTCGCGAAATCAAGTATCGAGCCCTGAGTGCAGGCGAGTTTAACGGAATCGTTTCCGCAAATCGACTTCAATGGCGACGCAAGTACGTCGAGGAGAAGTCGGGCGGAAAGATTGGCTACGTTTACATCGCCGGCATGAACGGGGGAGAACTCAACCGCTTCAATCAGCAGGTTTGGGAGTACGGCGAAGGGAAGAAAGCCCTCATCATCGACGTCAGAGGGAATGGCGGTGGAAATACTTCCGACCAGATTATCGACGTGCTGGAGAGAGTGCCCAACTCAATCTATCAGATCCGGGATGACGAGCCTCAATTGGGCCCAGGTCAAGCCCTGGCCATTCCGATGGTGGTCATGGCCGCGGAGAATAGCTTCTCGAACGCGGAGATGTTCCCGTATGCGATGCGTGAGCGTAAATTGGCGAAATTAGTGGGAACAACAACCCCCGGATACGTTATCTATACCTACGGTCTTCCCCTGATCGACGGTACAAACGCGCGAATGCCAAGCACCGGCGTCTATCGCATGGACGGCTCGCCGCTCGAAGACATGGGACAGAAAATGGACTACGAAGTGCCCTACGGACCCGATGATTACTTTGGAAATCGGGATCCGCAGCTCGACAAGGCAATCGAAGTCTTACTGAAGCAAGTAAAGTAACCTTATTCGCGGGCGTCGTCGAAGACGCCCGCGGATGAACACTGTGGTTTTCCGGTCACGTCTTTAATGGGCGGGTCCTTTTGATGCAATGAGCGATCTTAGTGAACCCATCATCCTGCACGTCGAAGACAATCCCGACGATGAAATGCTTGTAAAGAGGGCATTCAAATCCGACGTGCCTTCGAATCAACTTTTCACCGCCCATGACGGGCGCGAAGCCAATGCGTATTTATTCGAAGGAAAGTTGCTCGACGGAATGTATGAACACCGGCTCCCCAACCTGATCCTATTGGATTTGAAGCTGCCGATTATGACGGGCTTGGAGTTGCTGGAAAAGATTCGAACCACCCCTGCCACCCAGCAGATACCAGTGGTCGTTCTCACCTCCTCAGATGAGCCCAAAGATCTCAATCGTTGCTATCAACTTGGCGTGAACAGCTATGTAG
>DATFHI010000146.1:0-4201 GCA_035248525.1 Fimbriimonadaceae bacterium
CGCTCTCGCTCACCAAAGAAAGCTTCTTTTGGCACAAGCTCCATTCCCTCACCGGAATCATTCCGGTCGGGTTCTACACGCTTCAGCATCTCACGCTGAACAGCTTCACCCTCGCCGGGCCGGAGACGTTCAACTCCGTATTGAGGTTTTTTGAGGGCATCCCGAAGCACCTGTTTTTCGTGCTCGAGTTGATCATGATCTGGATCCCGCTGATTTTCCACGCGGTGTACGGGCTGTTCATCGTGAACCGGGGAGAACCAAATTACTTCGAGAAGAAATACCGCTGGTCGCAGAACCGGATGTACACCTTCCAGCGCTGGAGCGGACTCTTTCTTTTCCTGTTCCTCGCCTTCCACGTCTCCACTACCACGATCGCGAAATACCTTTCCGGGAACTCGCGCGGGGTTGAATATGCCGCCTGGCAGCATAACCTCACCAGCTACGGCTACATTCTTTTCTTCGTCTACCTGCTGGGCGTGCTGACCGCGAGCTACCACCTTTGCTACGGGATTTGGAATTTCTGCATTCGATGGGGCATCACGGTGTCCGAGCGCGCGCAGGTTCGGATACAGAAGTTCGCTTTCGGAATGTTCGTCGTGGTGACGCTGCTGGGCTGGGCGGCGCTGGTCGGGTTCCTAATCCACAACCCGGGTACCGCCAGCTCGGGGGTCACGGATTCCAACCAGGTAACGCTGCTCATGGAACCGCAATTCCCGTTCGGATAGACGGGCCAGCCGGTACACTTGTCCCCCGGTGAAAGCGATCGCGAAAATGCGCCCGGCCGAGGGTGTGGAAATTATCGATGCCCCCGAACCTCAGGTTCAACCCGGTACGGTCAAGATTCAATTGGAAGCCGCATCCGTGTGCGGTACCGACCTGCACATCTATTCCTGGGACGCCTGGTCCGCTTCCCGAATCCAGCCGCCGCGAATCATCGGGCATGAGTTCTGCGGAACCATCGTAGAGGTTGGAGCCGGCGTCACCGACCGCAGTGTTGGCCAATTCGTTTCCAGCGAAAGCCACATCGTTTGTGGCCGCTGCCGCCAATGTCTGAACGGTCAGGGCCATGTTTGCGTGAACACGCGAATTTTGGGAGTCGACGTCGATGGCGGATTCGCCAAATACGTAGTCGTGCCCAAGGACAACGCCAGACCGACTGACCGTTCCATCCCCACCAAGATCGCCGCCTTCCAGGATGCCCTCGGTAACGCGGTCCACACTGCGATGGCGGGTCCGGTCAAGGATCAGTCCATTCTCATTACCGGCATGGGTCCGATCGGCCTCTTCGCGGTGAGCATTTGTAAGGCGTTGGGCGCCAAGCAAGTAGTCGCTACCGAGGTCAGCCCCTACCGAATCGATTTGGCCCGGCAGGTTGGAATAGACGTGATCCTGAACCCAAAGGAGACCGACATTCCCAAGGGGCTGGAAGAGTTGGCGCCGGGCGGATTCGACGCCACGTTGGAAATGAGCGGCCACCCCAGTCAGTTGGACCTGGCGATAGAGCACACCCGCCCCGGTGGCCGAGTATCCATGCTTGGGGTGTATGGCCAAAACAAGCAGACCATCGACGTCAACGCGGTGATTTTTAAGGGTTTGGACCTGCAGGGCATCGTGGGTCGCAAACTTTGGCAAACATGGGACCAGATGGCCGACCTCCTTGCCACCGGCAAGTTGAATCTGGATCCCGTCATTACCCACCAAATGCACTTCACGGAATTCCAGAAAGCGATGGAGTTGATGAAGGCCGGGCAAGCCGGAAAGGTCGTCTTTACGTTTGAGGACTGACGCAAGGTCCTAACTTGATTAGAGAAACTTGCGTTTTTGCACGTCGTCCTATAAAATGTGCGGTGAACGCCCTGGAAATAAAGAAATAGGGCGACCAAGGAAGGTATCGATGAACAAGATTCTTGCGATCATCATCTCGACGGCAGCAATCGGTTCGATGGCTCTTGCCACCGAACCCGCAAAGCCACTCAAGCCCCAGATGAACTGGGCGGGCGGCAAGTGGTCGATCCGAGTTTTCTACGGCTTTGCCGGCGGAGACATCAAGGACGACGGCGAAGTGGACAGCATCTTCGGCGGCGGCCTCGAGTATGCGCTCCCGAACATGGGTCAAAACTCCATGGGTGGCAATTTCCACCTTGGCGTGGAATACAACACCTCCTCTGAGGGCATTGCCGGAGTAACCATGCAGAACTACGGCGTTTATGGCGGAGTCACTTTCCCCTTGGGACAGAGTGCGGCCATGAGCGGACTCGAGGGCTTGATCCGAGCCGGTTACTTTAACACCAAGCTCGAAGACGACTTCGACGACGAGGACAATTGGGGTTTCGGTTTCGACGCCGGTTTGCGATATCGGCTGCAAAAGCTTTACATCGAATTGTTCTATCGCCAACGACCCGACGTAGATGGCGTCAGCAACAATGCGATCGTCATCGGAGTTAACTTCCCGATCGGAAACTAACTCTACGCTTCTGCCCGCCCGGTTTGGATAAGCCTGGCGGGTTTTTTCTTGTCTGGGACGGCCGGGCTTTTGGACTCACGCCCCCTTTGTTTGTCCCAAATTGCCCCTACACTGTGGGCAGTGGTAAACGCCGAGCAATCTTCCATTCAGCGATTCCTTCAGCATCGCGCAGCCCAACTCGCCATGACCAACTATGGTCTTATGGGCTTTGTTGTGCACCTGATTGTGGGCGGCGGACTCATTGCGCTCTCCACCGTTATGGCGATTGTGGGACTTGCAGTTGGCATCCCGGGACTCGCCGTTGGGGCTCTCGGTCCGCTCATTGGCGGCGCCATCAATCTCTTCCTCGGCTTCAAATTGCGCAAACGCATGGTGGAAGCCCCGAACGAACCGAGACTGAGCAATGAAGCGAAAGCGTTTCTGGAAGACATGATGCGGCAAACCCACTCGGGTTGGAACACACGTCATGGCTACGGCCGGATGCGGGGACCAAGTCAGACGCTTCCTAATGCGACAAGCCATCCATTAGCCAATGGCGACACGATCTTTCACCAACTTGGGAAGCATTGGGGAGTTATTCCAAAGACTCCAAAGGATCTGCTTCCAAAGCCCCTCTACGACCTTTTGGATACCGCTTGCTTTCATTACAACCGGGTATTTGGAATTCTAGAAGGCTCCAAGGGCGACCCTACTTTGATCAAGGTTTCGCAGACTGCCAAGCACGGCGCGGACGAAGCGATTTTTGCGGTGCTTCACCATGCCGCGACCATGAACCGTTTTCCAGAAACCATGGCCGCGGCTTCACGCGACTGCGAAGAGAAGATTCGTGCGTTGAAGGAGTTGGCGGATGGATTGGAGCGGATTCAGGTGCGGCCGACGTCCATTTCGGATCGGCTTGGCTACACATCTGCAATGGACTCCGCGCTCGAGGAAGTCCGGTTGGAGCACGTCGCGCGGGAAGAGTTGGAGATCAGGCTTCAGGACTGATTGACATAGAGACAAAAAAGTGCGAGGAACTTGGAGGTTCCTCGCACAAACTTGCGCAGTTTTAAAAGTGGCTTAAGCCTTGGCTTTCTTGGCTCGCTTTCGCATGAAAGCGGCGAGTCCAAGCGCTCCCAACCCAACGGTGAAGGGCTCGGGAACTGGCTCAAGAGAAATGTTGTCGATCGCGAAGTCGTTGCCTTCAAAAGCGACGACGGCATTCAAGATGCTTGCGTTGCTGCCCCCGCCAGGAAATGAGAAGTCGGCGAAGACGTTCTTCCATTGCTCTGCACCGGTAGGAGCGAACACGTCGATCAGCGTCGCCGAACCGAGGCTAAGGGTCAAGTGAGCAGCCGCCGTTCCGGATCCAAGGACATTGGCAAGGTCCATGCTAAGTCTGTACTGTTGGCCATTCACCAAGCCGGCAATATTCTGAGTCCAAACGGTAGTTCCAGCGGACGTGTCGCCATTCACCAGCAAATACCGATTGTGGTTGGTCAAATCGAGATCATTGCGCCATAAGGCGTGCCATGCTCCTGGCTCGTCGTTGGTAACCGTGTACGTGCCCTCGTTGTACATGTTCTCGTTTCCAACCCCGCCTACTCCATTCGCAGGAACTACAGGGGGCTCGGGAAACAGCGCAGTGCCGGTGCCAATAACCAAGATGTGGCTGCTCGTGAACAGGGTGTTGCCCTGCTCAAAATCGCCATTTAAGACCAAATTCGCGCTGGCGGCCATGGGGACCACCGACGCTAA
>DATFHI010000147.1:0-5618 GCA_035248525.1 Fimbriimonadaceae bacterium
TGTCGATGGATTCCCACGGCAAATCGCGGTTGAACTGGGTATGGAGATGAAGGAAGGGCTTGGTCAACTGGCTGAGACCGGAGATCCACATCTTGGCAGGAGAAAAAGTGTGCATCCAAAGGATCAGCCCTGCACAATTGGAATCCTGGTTAGCTTCCTGAATGAGGTTGCGGACTTCCTCGCTGCTGGTCATGACCGGCTTTGCGAGGACGTCGACCGACAATTTGCGATCTACATTCCAATTCGCAACCATTCGGGAGGCGTGTTCCGCGACTTGAGCCAAAACCTCCGGACCGTAGAGGTGCTGACTTCCCACCACAAACCAAACGGTCGGCCGCTGGGTCACTTGACTTCCCACTCGTAGATTCCGGTCGACCAGCCCTGCTTTAACTTGATCTCCAGCCGGAGGGCATCGGTTGTTACGGGGGCAAAGGTCACTCGGTTGGACTTATCCTTTTGAATCCCGAACTCCTCAGTGGCTTGTACTGGAATCCAAGCCCCGTCCTTGCGATAGAGAAGCTGCCAGGCCTCGGGAATCCGGCATTCGCCGCGGCCGGTATCGTCGAACCAATACACGCTTGTCTCGGACACCTTCGTCTCTTTGTCAAAGTTCATTTCCACCCATTCCGTCGTGCCCTTCTTGGGCCACCAATGGAAAAAGGTGGTGTCGAAATCGCGAGCGGAAGAGGGGAGGATTTGGTCGTTGACGGCCCTGATCCCGGTGCCGCCGGATGCCATAACTTTCGCCTTCGACGCAATCGACGGCCAGGGTTTCGGCTTGACGGCTTCCTTTTGGTTGGCGATCCACACCGCCATTTCTCCTCGTCCGCGATTCGCCCATGCATAGTAGGGAATGAGGGTAAGGACCTGATTCTTTTCGCTTAATCCACCATCCTCGGTTCGAGAAACTGCCAGCGCGGGCGTTTGGATAATAACGATCCCATTGAGCTTCTGCGGCTGATACAGGGTGGCAAAGCGCGCATCGTCCGGCAATAAGGTGGACCGCACACCGCTGGGGTTGTCAGGCCACTCCGCGCAATACAAAATGGGCCCTCTTTGAACCGCAACCCGACCCTGATCGGCGGCAATTTTGGAGTTTGCCACGATGCGGCGAGGCTGCATTGGCAAGTCGAGGGTGATGGCATCGCCGGATTTCCATGTTCGGTCGATGACGGCATATCCAAGTTCGCGTCGCGCCACGACCGGCTTGCCATTTAAAGTCAGCCTGAACGTCGGTCCGACCGGGTTCTTGAATCGGTACAGGTCGGATGGAACCGGCCGATTCTCCGACCAGCCTGGAATTCGCATCCGCACGGCAAATTTTGATGGCTTGGAAGGTTCGACCCGAAGTTGAATTTTGCCGGCCCAGGGGTAGTCGGTTTGCTGAGTCAACTTCACTTTCGGACCCTTGTCCAACTGGACATTGGCAGTTCCCGCCGCATACAGGTTCACAAAAATGCTCTTCCCGTCTTGAGCATAAAAGTATCCAGGCACCGACGCCATAAAACGCGTTATGTTTCCAGGACAGCAGGCGACGCCAAACCATGGGCTGCGTCCGTGCTGGCCGGCGGATTCCAAAGGATTCGGATAGAAAAACGATTTGCCATCGAGGGACACGCCCGAGATCAAACCGTTGTACAGGGTCCGCTCTAGTACGTCGATGTATTTCGCATCCTTATGGAGGAGGAAGAGACGGAAGTTCCAGTAATCGTTACCAACTGCCGCGCAAGTTTCGCAGTAGGCGCTCATATTCGGAAGCTCATAAGGTCGACCGAAAGCTTCGCCGGCTCCCGTAGCGCCAATTCCTCCGGTGATGTACAGCTTGGTACCCACAACGTCCGCCCAGATCTTGTCGATGGCGTGAAGATAGTCAGGTTCTTGGAGTAGGGCGGCGACGTCCGCCATTCCCGAATACATGTAGGACGCTCGCACCGCGTGGCCAACTGCTGCGTCTTGCTGAACCACCGGCTTGTGGGCCTGCCAATACTCACCACTGCCCCCGCGGGAGTCGAGCAGGAATTTGGCGAGCTCCAGATATTCCGGTTTTTCGGTAATACGGTAGAGCTTGACCAGGCCCATCTCGGTGATTTGGTGTCCGGGCCAAATCTTTTGCTTGCCTGGACCAAAAGTGCGGACCAATAGGTCGGCCGCCTTTAGCGCCACGTTCAGTAGCGTTCGCTTGCCGGTGGCCTGGTAGTGGGCAGCTGCGGCTTCAAAGAGGTGTCCCAAGTTATACAGTTCATGACTGTCCCGCTCCTCCATTTCCCAGCGCTTCTTGCCGGACCAAGCGTGAGGAGACTCTGGATTAATTGTCCGCGTGGTGTACAGGTAGCCATCAGGTTCTTGCGCCGCCGCGATCTTATCGATCAGCCCGTCCACGTACGCGTCGAGCTTGGGATCCGGATGAACGCTCAACGCGTAGGACGCCCCTTCGAGGACCTTATAAACATCCGTATCGTCGAATGGATAACCGGGCGGTCGCTTGTCCGTCAGTTGGCCCTTTTGAGCAAGTGCCGCCCTCTCGAAAAGTGCAACTCTTCCGGTTTCTTCGCACTTCTGAAAAGCAAACGGAATCGTCACCGTGCGGTTAATTTCAATCCGCGGCGCCCAGAATTTGTCCGTAAGACGAACAGCGGTAAACGGCACCGGTTTGACGGGATAATCGGCCCGTGCAGAACCTGCGGAAATCGAAATGCAAGCAAGCAATAAGGTCATAAGGAGTTTTATGCGTAGAGCGGTTCGCAGTCCTCAAAGCGCGGACCCTTTTCATCGCAAACTGCGAATCGGGCACGGCCGCTCATGGTCACCCCTGCGTAGCGGCCCTTGGCGTCGAGCGCATAGAAGTTCAAACCAAAGTTTGGTCGACCGCGGTCATTCAAAAGGCGTTTTTCAACGGTGTTTGCCGCAACGCGTCGAAGGGCTTCTATGCCCGCGTCCTTTGGATGCTTACCACGTCGCATCTCCTCTACCACCAAGTAAGAGCATAGCCCGTACAGGTTGGCTTCGCCCCTGCCTGTAGAACCGGCCGCGCCAACAGTGTTATCCACGTACAACCCGGCGCCGAGGATGGGCGAGTCGCCGACTCTGCCCGGAATCTTGAAGGCAAGACCGCTGGTAGTGGTAACTCCGGCAATTTCCCCCTTGGCGTTGATGCCATCGCAGTTGATGGTGCCCCAGACATGTTCAGGATCAAACCAGCCTTCGCGAGCCATCTGGAGCGCCACTTGCTCGCCATCGCCGCGCTTTCTCGGGTCCAGGTAATGATCGGGATCGGTTCTGCGCAACCACTCCAACCAGGCAGCTCGGGACCGTTCGGTGTTCAAATCGGATTCAATTTGGAAACCCATCTTCTGCGCGAACTCCTGGGCTCCTTTTCCAACGAGCAGATGATGGTCCGTCATAGATGCCACTTGGTAAGCCACCTTGGAAGGCGTGCGTATCCCTTCCAGCGCCGCAACTCCGCCTGCCCATTTCTTTGGTCCGTGCATGCAGCAGGAATCCAATTGCACAACTCCGTTTGCATTGGGAACGCCGCCATAACCCACGCTGGAATCCAAAGGATCGAGTTCCACGATGTTGACTCCTTCAATCAGCGATTCAAGCACGTCGCGACCGGAAGTCAATAAGCGAAAGGCACGCTCGACGCAGGTTTCATTTCCTGCGTTTTTAAATTGGAATCCGTTTCCGGAGGAGATGACCACCGGCTTGACTTCGCTTTGAATGAGAATATTTGGAGCGAGGGCAACGGCGGCTCCCGCGCCGATAAATTCCCGTCGGGACAAGTCACGTGGCATGTCCTAGTCTATTGCAACGCACCCTACAGAAGCAAAAATAGGAGCGAGACTGAAGCCTCGCCCCTATTTTTAGGTCAAGAAATTAGATCTTGACGTTAACGTACGGAGTCCAAGCGGAAGTTCCAACCGCGTTATAGGCTCGCACCCGATAACGATAGTGGCCGGGACCTGGGTTCTCGATGAAGGTCGTTACGTTCGCTCCAACCGTGAACTGGGTGAGACCGCTCCAATTGGGGCCGATCTTCTCCTCCCGCTCGATGATGAATCCCGTCTCGTTGTTGGAGTTATCCGTCCAAGTGAGGCGGGCGCCGCTCTTGTTTATCTTGCTTCCCACAAGGTTTGTCGGGGCGGCCGGGGTTGCCGGAGCCTCGTTGATCGTCACCGTGATCGAAGCGTCGCCAGTTAAGCTACCGCTATCGGTGGCGACCGCAGTGATCGTGTGGGTTCCTACGCTCAAAGTCGAGAGCGAGAAGCTGCCACCCGTGCCGATTTGGCCGTCGAGGTTCGAAGTCCAAACCAGAGAGGAGGTGACGTTTCCATCCTGTGTGTCTGAGGCATTTCCAGTAAAGGAAATAACCGCCCCTTCGGTGAAGGTCGACCCGTTCCCCGGAGCCGTAATTTGCACGGTCGGAGGCGTGTTCGGCGGCACAACGACTTCGAGGCTTATGCTGGCCGAGCCAGTCTTGCCAAGAGTGTCGGTGGCTTGGGCCGTGATGGTATGGATACCAACGGACAACGAGCTGGTGCTAAAGCTTGCGCCCGTACCAATTTGTCCGTCTCGACTCGAACTCCAAACAAGGGTAGAAGTGACGTTGCCGTCTTCAGGATCGCTTGCCGATCCGGAGAAGGAAACGGATGCGCCTTGATTCACCGTGGAGCCGTTGGTCGGCGTGTTGATCGTCACCGTCGGACCAGCATTGGCAACCACGTTGAGCGTAATGGTTCTGGACCCTGGCAATCCGCCGCTGTCCGTGACGCTGGCGGTGATCGTGTGAGTCCCGATCGTCAAGTTCGACTTGCTAAACGATCCTCCCGATCCGATGTTGCCATCGATGTTCGAACTCCAAACGATGTTGGAGGTTAGGTTGCCGTCCTGAGTGTCGGAAGCCGAACCCGTGAAGGTGATCGAGCGACCGGCGGTGACGGTTGCGTTGTTCGAAGGAGCGGTGATATTCACCGTGGGTGCGGTGTTCGCCGCTTGGACGGTGATGTTAATCGACGTCGATCCGGTAAGTCCGCCGGAGTCGGTGACTCGCGCGGTGATGGTCTGTGCGCCGAGCGGCAAACTTGTCGTACTGAAGCTCGCCCCGGTGCCGATCTGGCTTCCGCCATTGGCG
Organism: Fimbriimonadaceae bacterium; assembly: GCA_035248525.1. Lineage (GTDB taxonomy): Bacteria > Armatimonadota > Fimbriimonadia > Fimbriimonadales > Fimbriimonadaceae > 55-13. The sequence goes on from DATFHI010000147.1 coordinate 5,132, forward strand.
TTGGTCGACCAGACAAGGTTGGCAGAGACGTTTCCATCTTGGGTGTCATCGGCAGAACCGGTGAAGGTAACCGAAGCACCCTGCGTCACGATTGAGTTATTGGTCGGTGCCGAAATATCTACGGTTGGAGCCGTGTTTTCACCGGCAGATGCGGCGACCAATGCATTCCGGACATTCAAAACGCCACCAGTTACGGTGATGCCGTTCATGGCCGTGCTTGGTCGTACCGTGGAAAGGATTCCATCCTTAACCTGCTGCCACGTCCAATTCGGCTTGAATCCCCATAGTAGAGCGATGGCTCCGGTTACGTGAGGCGTTGCCATGGAGGTTCCACTGTAAGTCGCGTAGGCGTCGGTCGGCACTGTGCTAACGATGGACGAGCCGGGAGCTCCCAGGTCGACGGAAGTCGCTCCGTAGTTGGAGAAGCTCGAGCGATTGCCGAATCTGTCGATCGAGGCAACCGCGATGAGATTATTCAGGTTGTAGT
>DATFHI010000148.1:0-3011 GCA_035248525.1 Fimbriimonadaceae bacterium
GCCTTGATGATCGAGGTCAATCGGCGGACCTGTTCGTCGTGATCTTTGATGTCCTTGACGATTTCCGCTGCGGTATGAGCGCAGTCCCCGAATCTCACAAGAGTATCAGCAAAGGCCCTGTCCGTGTGCATGGGAACGTGGCCCGCGATGTCGTGGAAAATGTCGGGTTCGGGCAGATAGTCCAGCTTCTGCGAACTGCGGATGGTGATCGTGGTGGGGAATTCCCGATTGCGCAGGCGATCAAAGAACAAGAACGCGGGGATGTAACCGCTGACCGCTTTCGCTTTGAATCCAGTTAGCGGACTGAGGAACTCGTTGACGTCCTCGAGTCTGGGAACGGAATTCGGGTCCAAGCAAAGGGCGTCAATCCCGGCACGGAAGTGCTCATTCGCATACCGCTTCCATCGAGGCTCCATGCGGGCAAAGAGCTTCCGCCAGGCTTCGTGGTTTTCCTCGGAGTAAAGATCGTATGGCTGGAAAATGTACAGGTTGCCGTTCGCCTGCTGCTCTTCAATAAAGGGAGCCTGCGTGGTGGTCAATCCGGGCTTAAATCGATCGATCTCGTCTCGGAGTGGAGCGCCTTTGCTCGGAACGGTCTTCATGGCTTTATTATGGGATACCGACGGTTCAATATCCCAACACCGTTCCATCCGCCGATCCAAATCGGATCAGTGGTATTGCCTATTTGAAGAAGTCGAAGTTTTGAAGCTTGTCCCGGACTGAAGCAAGAAATTGCCCGGCCACGATGCCATCGATGATTCGGTGGTCGTAGGTCAGAACCAGGTTCATGATGCTCCTGATGGCGATCATGTCGTCGACGATCACCGGCATCTTTCGAATCGCATAAGCGCCCAGGATGCCGGCCTGCGGGGCATTGATCATTGGAGTTCCGAAGAGCGCTCCGTACGTACCAGGATTGGTAAGCGTAAAGGTACCGCCTTGCACATCGGTAGGTTTGAGAGTGTTGCCGCGGGCGGCCTTGGCGATGCCATCAAGATCCTCGGCGATATCGATCAGGCTCTTTTGGTGGCAGTCTCGGATTACCGGCACGATCAATCCATCCTGACCTTTGGCTCCGAGGGCTACGGCAACCCCAAGATGGACTCCCTTGTTAGAAACCAATTGATAGTCGTCTCGGAGGCTGGAATTGACCAGCGGAAACTCCACCAAACCTTCAGCAAGCGCCTTCAGGAAGAACGGAGTATAGGTGAGCTTCACCCCGTATTGCTCCAAGAAAGCGTCCTTGTTGCGCTCTCGGAACGCCACCATGGCGGTGACGTCGCATTCGGTAATGGTAGTAACGGTGGGAATCGCAGCGGAGCGAACCATGTGGTCCGCAATCATCTTTCGCATGCCGGCAAGGGGCGTCAATTCCTGGTCCGGGCCCGCGACAGTTGGGGCTACTTGTTTTGGTTCCAAACTTGGAGCCTTCGGCTTGGAGCCTGCCGTGGGTCCGGATGCGAGAAATCCTTCCACATCCTTTTTGGTAACTCTTCCGCCGGCCCCGGATCCGGCAAGTCCAGAAAGGGTTTGTTCGTCGATGCCATTGGCTTTGGCCATCGCCCTGACAACCGGGGAGAACCACTTTCGCTCACCGTCGGCAGTTGGTGTGGACGCGGCTGCGGCAGGCTTGTCTTCCAACGGAGCCGCCGGTTCGGGTTTGGCATCTTGAACAGTTTCAGGCTTCGCTTCCGCGGTTGGTGAAGTTGAGGCTCCACTGTCTTCAATCTTGCCCATGGCATGGAAGACCTCCACCTGCTCGCCCTCTTGAACGAGAATCTCCGAAAGGATTCCGCTGGCCGGAGCACCGAGTTCGGTGTTCACTTTGTCGGTCATGATTTCGACAACTGGTTCATCCTCCTTCACAAAGTCGCCAACTTTTTTGAGCCAGCGGCTAACGGTTCCTTCGTGAACGGATTCACCCAATTCGGGCATCAAGATGTCGACAGCCATGGGCGCTATTTTACCGAGCCATTTAGATTCAGCGTGCCGCGTAGGACGGTAACCGCATTGCCACGAAGCAGAACCCTGGCTCCCAAGTACTCGATTTCCACGTAACCCCCTCTCTTCGAGGCCTGATAGCCGATCATTTGTTCTTTGCCAAGCTTCGTTGCCCAATAGGGTGCCAGAAGGCAATGCGCAGAGCCGGTCACCGGGTCTTCGTCGATCCCTACATTCGGGGCAAACAGCCTTGAAACGAAGTCGTCCGCCTCCGAATCGCTCTTCGCCGTGACAATGACTCCTTCTTTGCCGAGCTGTTTCACCAAATCCAGATTTGGAGAACAATTACGAACCGCTTGCTCTGAAGCCAGTTCGGCCAACCAAAACATCCGGTTGTCCCCCAAGTATTGAACCGGTTCGCCGAGCGCCTCGGAGCATTGCAATGTGGATTGGGCTTGAGTGACGAACTCCGTGGGGAAGTCAAGCTCGATTTTTTCCCCTCTCTGAATTGCGGTGAGCGGCCCGGAAGCGGTGTTGAATGTGACTTTATCGCTCAATCCCATTTCGGTGAACAAGATGTGCGCGGAAGCGAGTGTGGCGTGTCCACAAAGCGGAACCTCTTGCGCAGGTGTAAACCACCGGAGGCCATACGTCTGGGGTCCGACGGGGTGCAGAAACGCCGTCTCGGCATGGTTCATTTCCATAGCGAAGGACTGCATTAAGGCTTCATCGATTGGATTGTCCGTAACGCACACGCCGGCGGGATTTCCTCGAAACGGCGTATCCGAGAATGCGTCGACCACGAAAATTGGGAGGGACATCTCGATAGTTTGCCACGTAATAAGTCCCAGTCATGTCCCGTTAGAAACCTCGCAAGATTGCGGCAATTGAATAAACCCAGAATATCACTGGGCAGTTGTTATTCATTGAAGTGGAACACCAGCCCCTAACCACCATAAATGCGGAGGCAAATTATGCAGTTTCAAGGACGGTACATTCTCAGTGCGGCCGTGGCGATCGTGGGAGCCACTCTGTGGCTGACGTCGTCTGCGTCGGCGCGCGACGATTCG
>DATFHI010000149.1:0-20373 GCA_035248525.1 Fimbriimonadaceae bacterium
ATTCGAAATGTCCAATTTCGGTTCCAAATAAACGAGTTGAACATCGCGATGAACGAAGCCAGTCCGCCGAGGATCGGCACCGCCGCGGTAGGAGCATCTTTCGCATAGGAAAAGAGGGCCGGAAAGGTGGATTGGAGCCACGTTCCCAATTCCGCACTGAGCAGATGGCCATTCCAGGGCAGAATCCGAAGAAAAAGGAAGGTGAGGCCGAAGTCGATAATAAATGAGGAACCGCCGACGATGCAGAACTTAATGATCTGTCGGATGAGCGTCCTCTCACCTGCCGGTTTTGAACTCTCGATCGTCTTTGAAGCGGGTTGTTCGTCGACTGGGGTGACCAACGCGCGGTAGAGGGTGCTCCGGAGGATCCGCTCGAAAAATCGGCTGATCCTCGTTCCGGCGAACTCCGCGCCTTCCATTTTTTGAACCCAAATCGCATCGATCCCACAACGATTTGCCCCCAAAACATCCGTAAAGATCTGGTCCCCGATCATGATCGATTCTTCAGGTTTGCGCTTGAACTTGATCATCGCCAACCTGAACATCGCCGGGCTCGGTTTAAACTTGTCTCGAACCGCCTCAATGCCGAGCTTGCCCGCTAACCGTTGAAGTCGCTCAGGGTTTCGAGTGTTGCTTAAGATGCAAAGATCAAATCCCTTGGTTTTTGCTCTCGCCACCCAATCCTCCACCCCTTGTGGGAATTCTTCCGCCCGCCATTTGACGATTGTGTGGTCCACGTCTAGAAGAATCAGCCGCTTGCCGTCGTTCCACAACTCGTCGAGGTCCACATCCAGTAAAGAAGCCTTCGCGTGCGCGGGGAGGAAGGGATGAAACACGCTGGATATTCGCTGACGGTCGAATGATCCAGTTCGGAATCCGCTCATTCTGGTGTGCCCCTCGCAATGGCCGCCCTACGCTTTGCGACGTTGGCCAAGTGCTGCGGATAAGTCTCGGCAAATAACGACCGGCCGCTTGGCAACGCTACGTAATAGAGATATTTGTGTTTGGCGGGCTTGATTGCGGCCTCTATGGACTTGATGCTTGGCGAACAGATCGGCCCGGGCGGCAATCCCTTGTGGCGGTAAAGGTTGTATGGAGAATCCACGTTTCGATAATCGGCATAAGTAAGCGGCCGCCACTTTTGAATCCCGTAATTAATAGCGGCATCGATTTGGAGAGGCATGCCCTTTGCCAGACGATTTTCAATCACCCCGGCAACGATCGGCCGCTCCTCATCGCGGGCTACTTCCAATTCCACCATCGACGCGATGATGATAGCCCGGTGCAGGTTTTTCGGTTTACCCAGACCTGCCCAAACCCGCCGTTCGAAGTTATCCAATTGCCGGTGAATTACCGCGCTGACGGTCATTAGAGGCGGCAAGTCGTAGGTATCCGGATAGAGATATCCCTCCAGTGAATGGCTTGGAAAGGGAAAGGAATAATCATCCTTCACTAGGTTGGGTTGCTTCACCAATGCCATGTACTCTTGAGCGTTTCCCAGCTGTTGTTTGGCCAAGAGGTTTGCCGTTCGGGCTGCCCAATTAGTCTCGGGAATTCGAATCATTCGTCGAACCGGCGACTGCAAAGCCCGCAAAACTTCGGAAGCACACTGGCTTGGTCCGACGAGGTAGGTCCCCACCCGAACCGTTTTCGGCGTGTTTTGCCATTTGGCAAGCAATCGGGTGGCAGTTGAACTCCTTAGCACTTTTCCCGACTCTAGTCTTTGCAGGGCAGAGATCAAGCCGGTCGATTCGTTGAACCGAACGTATCGCGTTTTCCCGGTTGGATCGAGCGGTTTGAGCTGCGTGTAAAACCAAAATCCCGCGACAGCAGCCGCGAGCAGAATGAGCGCAAAGATGCGGACAATAATGCGCTTAGCTTTTTTCACGCTGCTCCATATATCGTTCCAAAAGAATCCGGGCCGCTTCGCCATCTCGGAGCTTTCGGCGTTCGCTTGCCTTAAGATCTGATTGCCGAAGCTCCTTTTCCGCCTCTACGCTGGAAAGCCTCTCGTCGACAAGCTCGACCTTATTGCCCAACGCGTTCAATTTCTCTGCCACGGACTGGCAAACCCGCGCCATCTTTCCAACGTTCCCATCCTCTTCGATTGGGAACCCTAATATGATTTCGTCGACCTTTTCCTGTTTGGCGATGCGATCAATTTCAGTCGCATCTTTGGCTAGCGTTCCGGACGCCGCTAACGCGGGTCGAGGTGTTGTGACTCCAAATTCGGTTTCCATGACGGCCAGGCCAATGCGCCGAAACCCGAAATCCACGCCCAGTAACCTCATTCCTTGAAGGCCTCGACAAGTTCCTCGTGAACCAAGCTGTTCGAGCTGAGCGCCTCATTCGCAAACGCCTCATTGCCGCTGAAGTCGGTGAATTTGCCCCCCGCTTCCCGCACGATGAGACTCATGGCAGAGATATCCCAGTGGGAGATAATCGGGTCGATCATGGCTTCCACCCGACCAGTTGCAACTAGGGCGTGGCCGTAAGCATCGCTCCATGTTCGCGATGCCATGACCTTTTTTTCAATGCGTTGAACTCCCGCAAGGCGGTTCTCCCGGGCGAGGGACGCGGCGCTACCTGTCGCAATAATGCCCCCTTCCAAGGCGGGCCGAGCGCTTGCCCGACATGGCCGGCCGTTCCAAAAGGCGCCTTTGGACTTTTCCGCGTAAAGCAGTTCGTTCAAGGCGGGGAAGTAACAGACTCCAATTTCGACTTTGGAATCCCGTTCAAACGAAAGCAAAGTCGCATACAGTGGAACTCCAGCTACGAATGATTTGGTGCCGTCTATTGGATCGATGACCCATCGCCCATCTCCGGTGGATTCTCCCTCCTCTTCACCCAAGATTCCTTCTCCAGGGAAGTTTTGGGCAATTGCTTTTCGAATGAGAGATTCTGCTTCCCGGTCGGCAACGGTTACCGGACTCTGATCCGGCTTAATCTCGACCTTCGTCGGAACTTGAAAATGGGCAAGCGTCGCTTTGCCAGCTGCAAGCGCAGCGTCAATAGCAAAAGCGAGTCTTGGAGACATTACGGAAGTTTACTTGGATGCTAGGCTGAGCGGACCCAGGACCCAAGGGTAGGCATTCGTGCCAAACGTATACTAAATGTAGCGCTGACAACAACCCCGTCGTCCGATTCGACTGTCATCGCGGAACGGCAACGCTGCGTTGCGACGAGAAAAATAATATGTATCAGGCCCCGCTCCCCAAGGAGTATGCCGACCTCTCCCCTGAAGAGGCCGATGCCAGAATTGCGGCTGCCAAGGACAAGCTTGGTAAACGATTGGTGATTCTTGGCCATCATTACCAGCGCGACGAAATCATTCAGCACGCCGATTATCGAGGCGACAGTTACAAGTTAGCGAAGGACGCCAATCTCCACCCTGAAGCCGAATTCATTGTCTTTTGCGGCGTGCACTTCATGGCGGAAAGCGCCGATATCCTGACTCCTGATAACCAAATTGTCATCCTGCCAAACCTGGCGGCGGGGTGTTCCATGGCGGACATGGCGAACCTATTCCAGGTGAGAAAATGCTGGTCGGACCTTGAGAAAGTTTTGGGAGCCGGAATGAAGGTCATTCCGGTTACCTACATCAACTCCGCCGCCAATCTGAAATCATTCGTGGGTGAGCACGGCGGATCGGTGTGCACGAGCACCAACGCCCCGACTGCCGTCAAATGGGCGCTGGAGCAAGGCGAGAAGGTTCTGTTTTTCCCAGACCAACATCTCGGGCGCAATACCGGTGTGAAGCTCGGCTATGACCCAGAGCAAGACATGGTGGTGTGGGATCCCTTCAAGCCGCTAGGTGGAAACTCAGAAGAGGATCTCAAGCGCGCCAAGTTCATCCTGTGGAAGGGACACTGCTCGGTGCATAAGCGGTTTACCGTTGAGCAGATTGTCAAGGCGCGGGCCGAGAATCCTTTGCTCCAAGTCATCGTTCATCCCGAATGCCCGATTGAAGTAGTCAAAGCTTCCGATTTCAACGGTTCGACAGAATACATCATCAAGACGGTCGAAGCTTCTCCGGCAGGGACGACTTGGGCGATTGGCACCGAGATCAATCTCGTGAGTCGACTGGCGAAAGAGAATCCCGACAAGAAGATTTTCTGTCTGGACTCGCAGATTTGCCCATGTTCTACGATGTACCGGATCCATCCCAGCTTCCTATGCTGGGTGTTGGAGAACCTGGTCGAGGGTCGAGTGGTGAACCAAGTGAAGGTGCCGGAAAAGGTTACTTACTGGGCAAAAGTAGCCCTGACCCGGATGCTAACCGTCTGCGCCTGACGCTAATTGTTACCGTAAGGATCGTGGGCGTAGGCCACTTGCTTGGTTCGACCATCGGCCACTAGCGCAATTTCCAATGCGCGGAAGAGGTCGGACACGAGATGGACCTCTAAGTCGGCGAGAACATTGGATGGCACTTCTTCCAATTCCCCCGCGTTTTCGGCGGGCAGAATAAGCGTTTTGATACCCGCGCGGTGAGCCGCTAATACTTTATCTCGAATTCCTCCTACCGGCAAAACCTTTCCTCGAAGGGTTAGCTCTCCAGTCATGGCCACGGACCCCCGGACCGCGCGCCCAGATGCGGCAGATGCGAGTGCGACCCCGATGGTTACCCCGGCGCTGGGACCGTCCTTCGGAATTGCTCCCTGCGGAACGTGCACGTGCACGTCGAATTTGAACGACCGGCCGATATCCAGGGTCTCGCTGTTCGCCCGAACGAACGTCAAAGCTGCCATTGCTGACTCTTTCATCACGTCGCCAAGGTTTCCAGTGAGCATGAGGTCAGGTTTGGGTCCGGATGGCTCCATGAGGCTGACCTCGATGGAAATGACGTCGCCGCCATATTCGGAAACGACGAGCCCGGTCGCCGAACCGATGGAATCCTCTTCAGCTTTCGATTGCCGCCGATACTTCGGTTGCCCCAGAAACTCCAATAGGGTGGATTCGTCGATGCGGATCTGTTGGACGCTTTCTTCCGCGATGAGGCGGGCAGCTTTACGGCACAGCTTTGCGATTGTGCGGCCCAACTCCCGGACCCCAGCTTCGCGTGTATATTCTCGAATGATCGCTTTTAGAGATCGGTCTGGAATCTCAAACGATTGTTTTCCAAGCCCGTGGTCTTGAATTGCCCTCGGAATCAAGAACGACTTTGCAATCTGCAGACGCTCCTCATCGGTGTAGCTGGGGAAATAGATGACTTCCATGCGGTCGCGTAGGGCGGCGGGAATATTCTCGAGAAGGTTGGCCGTAGCGACGAACATCGCTTCCGACAAGTCGAAAGGCGCCTCAATGTAGTGGTCACTAAACCGCTCGTTTTGCTGAGGGTCCAATGCCTCCAACAAGGCTGAGGTTGGGTCGCCCTGGTAGTCCGACCCAAGCTTGTCGATTTCGTCCAAAACGATGACTGGATTACGAGTTCCGCACTGACGCAATCCTTGAATGATCCGGCCCGGCATCGACCCCACGTAGGTTCTCCGGTGGCCGCGGATTTCAGCCTCATCGCGCACTCCCCCAAGCGCCAACTTCACAAATTTACGGCCCATCGTTTCCGCGATCGACCTTGCAATTGAAGTTTTTCCAACGCCAGGAGGACCTACGAAGCAGAGTATTGGACCCTTCAACGTGCCCTTGAGCTGCCTCACGGCGAGGTAATCCAAAATCCGCGTCTTTACGTTTTCCAGTCCAAAGTGCTGTTCGTTTAACAGCTTCTTTGCCCGGTTCACATCGACGCTATCTACCGACAACGAATCCCAGGGGAGCTCGACCATGCAATCCAGATAATTGCGAAGCACCATCCCTTCAGGTGAATTGGCGGGAGTCCGGTCCAGCCGATTTAACTCTGATAGCGCTCGCTCCTTCGCAGGCGCCGTCATGCGGCAAGCTTCGATCTTTTGGCGGTACTCCTCCGTTTCACCTACGCGGTGTTCGCGAAGCTGCAATTCGCCTTGGATGATCTTGAGCTGTTCCCGCAAATAGTATTCGCGCTGACTGTCGCCAAGCTCTTGCTCGACCCGGCGTCGGATGTCGGCGTCCAACTCCAAAATCTGCTCTTCCCGTTTGAGCAGTTCAAAAACCTCTTGCAGTCGCTCTCGGGAATGGACTTGCTCGAGGAGTCGCTGCTTATCGGCGGGTCGAAGGGGGAGATGGTGGGCAATGGCGTCCGCCAGTTGGCCCGCGCTTTCGACGTGAACAACGCTCTGCATGGCCTCGGGAGGGATTTGTTTGTTCATCCCCACCACACGGCCAAATGCGTTCACGCTCGCCCGCATGATCGCATCGGTGTCGAGATCTTGTGCGTTGTTCTCCTCCACCAATTCGATTTCCGCCCAAAATGTGCCGCCCTTGGAAATCAGCTTCTTCGCCCTTGCTCGGTGCAACCCTCTCAGGACCACGCGGAGGGAAGTATCGGGCAAGGGCAGCGCCTGGAGGGCTTCGCTTAGTGTGCCTGTCTCATAAAGGTCGTCGACCTGAGGATCCTCTTTGGACATGTCCCGCTGGCTAACGACCAAAACCCGCCGGTCCGATTCCATGCTTTTACGGATTGCACGGACGCTTGGCTCGCGCACCACGCTAATGGTGTTGATGAGCTGGGGGAAGTGAACCGCGTCACGAGCCGCAATAACCGGAACAAGCTGTTCCTGAGGCGAAGTTGAGTCCTTGCGGCGTGCCATGGTCCATTGCAAGGTACCACTGGTTATCCGGAATTCCTAAGCTTCCGCCCGAAAACCCGCAGGGCTGGCAGGGCCGGGCGCCCTAGGTCACCCGGCCGAGCTCCTTACTTTTGAGTGCGCACGAGCATCGAGAACTCGTAGGTCAGATTCAAGGTCTTCCCACCATCGACATCGACTTGCCAAGTGATTTGACTTGTCGGATTTGTGTCCTTAATCCCCTTTGCAAGCTTCACGACCTTGGCGTCATGGCTGGCGGCGCTTACTTCACCGGTTAGGTTCTTTGCAACCTTGACCGTAACTTTCTCCGGTTTTTGATTCCGAATCACCAAGGTTCCTTTTATGTAAAGACGGTCGAAGAGCGGCTTCTCGTCGTACATGCGCTGTCCGTTTCGATCCAGGCCCAGGTAAATCTTTTCCTTGATAACTCCTGGTTCCCGGCGAACTTCTTCTTCGTTCTTCTCGACCCTGATATCCAGCGCTTTCGTAATCCGGACTTCAGCTTCGGCTCCGGCAGGGGTGTAAACCATCATGTCCTGGCCCAGAATTTGACCATTCTTCATTGTCGTTGCCGCCGAGGTTGTCAACGGCTGACCGGAAGTATTGCGGAACCGAACGCTGTGCCACACCTCTCCGGGGTCTCCACTCGGGAACCGGTACTCAACGTTGTCTTCCGTATCGTCGTCGACCAACCAAGTGTAAATCTCCTTATAGGGGGCTTCCGATTGGAACAGCATGTACATCCCGCGCTCCCCGCGCTTCAACGTCAAGTTCTGCTTGGTGTAAAAGAACAGGTCCCCGGCCTGCATTCCTTCTCCGCTCATGTCCATAGCCTGGGCAATGGCGTCGGCGGTCATAGGTACGGCGGCTTTCTGATTCATCATTTCACCGGCTCGTCCCGCCGGCGCGCCACCGGCTCCACCCAATCCGCCACCGCCTGATATAGTGCCCAGGAACTGGTCAGCATTGCTTTGCATTAAAAGTGGATCGACAATGCCCGCATATCGTATGTTTGGAAAGCCGGTGACAAACCGGAAATCGGCATCGGTCATGTCCTCTAGGTCGTTAATTGCGGTGGCCTTGGCGGTCAACACGAGCTTCTTCGGATCGGAGATGTCCAATGCAAAAGCGGGAGCCCACGTGATCCCACGCTCCAGGCTCACCATGAAAACCTTGCCGGGAGCTGCCGTCTCGACTTCAAAGCGGAGACCTCGAACTTTGGTCTTAACGGTTTGGTTGAAGGAATAAATCAGCTTGTCGGTGGACTTGATCGAAACGATGTCCCTTCGAGGAATAGTGAACTGCTCTTGACCATTATCGACGAACACCAAATCGCTGGAGACGAGCAGCAGCTTTCCGGTTAGCCAAATCCGCTTGTTTTCTAGCTGGTTCACTTCAAATTGCAGGGTCTTGCCCTTGTTCGCCATCAAAATCTGGTCGAGGGTGCCGTATTCGCCCTTAACCGGTTGGTCCACTTCATTGAGCGAGTTAACGACCTCTTTCAGTTTGGTTTTGTCGGATGTGGAAATCCAAACCGTGCCCAGCGAACCTTCTGGAATCTGTTTGATAACGTACGCTCCAGATGTGGGGACATCCATTTCGCGAAGCACAACCACGTAGCCGTTCTTGAACATGGACGCGCCGGCAATCTTCATAACCGCGTCCTTTGGTGCGGCTAAAACACTTGCCGCTAATACAGTCAAAAGCATGAAAACCTCCGCAACCCTAGACGCTTCGCTTTTGCAAAGGTTTTGTTGAAGGTTGCCCCAATGGGCCAGATCGATAAAGCATCATAGGAACGTATGTCGGAGTCAGCGGAGTCGAATCACCGCGTGTCGTTAGCGATTTGCGTGATGTTGTGCCTGTTGGTGGGTTTCCAGGCGAGCCAGGCGACATTAGCGGGATTGCAAGGCTGGTACCAGACAATCGAGAAGCCGGCTTGGAGTCTGCAGGCGTGGATCTTTGCTCCACTTTGGAATGTAATTGCCATTTTTATGGGATCGGCGCTTTGGCTGATCTGGAAAGCCGACTCTACATCCAGGTCGAAAGCGCTTATTCTTTTTGCATTTAATTTGGTCTTTTTCGGTGCTTGGAGTTGGATCTTTTTTGTCTTTCGCCAGCCATTGTGGGCGCTCATTTGCGCGGTTATCTCCTCCTTAGCTTTAATCTTGACAATTGCCGCGGCGCGAAAAATCAAATACGTCCCGGCCCTACTATTTGGATGCTTAATCTGGGGGATTTACTCCAGTGCTCTCAGCTACAGCGTCTGGAAATCCGCTGACCTTCCGCCAAATGCCGCCTCAGACGACATCCACATCAGCCTCGATTCCGATCTACCGAACCAAAATTAACATTAGTGAACTGTCGTCTACCAGTAGCGAAGTAAAATAGAGTTATGTCTCAGGACAAGATCGTCGTTGTCGGCGCCCGTGAAAACAATCTGAAGAACATTACGGTCGAGATTCCTCGGGACAAACTCGTGGTCATTACCGGACTGTCCGGCTCGGGCAAATCGAGCTTGGCCTTTGACACGATCTATGCGGAAGGTCAGCGACGCTACGTGGAGTCGCTGAGCGCCTATGCCCGCCAGTTCCTGGGGCAAATGGACAAGCCTGACCTGGACCACATCGAGGGCTTGTCGCCGGCGATCTCCATCGACCAAAAGAGCGCGAGTAAAAATCCTCGCTCTACGGTTGGAACGGTTACCGAAATTTACGACTACTTGCGATTGCTTTACGCGCGAATCGGAGTTCCTTACTGTCCAAATGGCCACGGACCGATCGAGCGCCAGTCGACAGATCAAATTGTCGATGCGGCGAAGAGTTTGACGGAAGGTACCAGGCTCCAAGTGCTGGCTCCGGTAGTTCGAGGTCGAAAGGGCGAATACAAGAGCGTCCTGCAGGACATCAACAAGGCGGGCTACGTTCGTGTTCGAGTCGATGGGGAGATGTATGAAGTCACCGACGACATCCCAATGGATCGCTACAAGCAACACACGATCGAGGTCGTGGTAGACCGACTTGTGGTGAAAGAAGGGCTAGAACGGCGACTGACGGACTCCATCGAAGCGGCATTGAAGATGGGTAACGGATTGGTCACCCTGAGTTACGAGTTGCCGAACGAAAAGGAGCCAACCGAGCTTCAATTTTCCGAATCCTATTCCTGCCCAGTCTGCGGCTTCTCAATGCCTGAACTCGAACCACGCATGTTCTCCTTTAACTCTCCGTATGGAGCGTGCCCGGAATGCACTGGACTCGGAACCAAAACGGAATTCGATATCGACCTCATTTGCCCGGATCGGACAAAGCCGCTTCGCGATGGCGCGATTCTGCCGTTCGTCTACAAGTCGGGCGAGGTGAAGGACTGGTGGCCTGAGATGTTAGATGCCGTCGGAGTTGCGTGTGGGTTCGACGCAAGTTTGCCAGTAAACAAGATTCCTGAAGCCGGTTTGGAGGCAGTGTGGCATGGACTCCCCGAGCCGATTACGGTGAGGATGCATTACGGTCGTTCGGACCGCACCTTTAAGTCCAATTGGGAAGGCGTGATCGCTTCATTGAGGAGACGCTATGAGAACACCGAGAGCGAATGGGTCAAGAACGACCTCGATCAATACCGTTCCACGAAACCTTGTCCGACTTGCAACGGGCGAAGGCTAAAGCCCGAGAGCTTGAACGTGAAGGTCGCTAACCGCGACATTTCCCACGTCACCAACCTCTCGGTGAACGATTCGCTGACCTTTTTCCAGCGTATTGGCAAGCATCTCAACAAGCGGCAATTGGCGATCGGCGAGCGAGTCGTGAAGGAGATTTTGGAGCGTTTGACCTTCTTGGAAAACGTTGGCTTGGGATATTTGACGCTCGATCGGAATGCTAGAACATTGGCGGGTGGCGAGGCGCAGCGCATCCGCCTTGCTACTCAAATCGGCTCGGGTCTGATGGGGTGCCTCTATATTCTCGACGAACCTAGCATCGGCCTTCATCAGAGGGACAACCGCAAGTTAATCGAGACATTGAATCGGCTGAGGAATCTGGGCAACACCGTTCTGGTAGTTGAGCACGACGAGGAAACCATGCTCGCCGCGGACCATCTCATTGAACTTGGTCCGGGTGCCGGCGAGCATGGTGGCAAGGTCGTCGCAGAGGGCCCGCCTGAAGTGTTTCTCAAGTCGGATTGCCAAACCGCCAGGTATTTGAGCGGCAAGGAAAGCATCGAGATTCCAAAGGAGCGGAGAAGGCCCGCTCCTCTCTAGATCAACCCTTCTTCTTCAGCTTCTGAATGTACTTCTCGCGGAAGTGCCGAACCTTGGGCTCGATGATCGCGGCACAATAGCCGGCGTTCATTTGGGCTCGCTGCTCTGGCGTGGCTTTCTCATACTTTGCGAAGTAATTCTGGTGGTACTCCTCCGCCCTCGTGTAATTCTTCAACGGCTCCACCGTCGTCACAATCGGATTCTTGTAGAGCTTTGAAACCTCGGCGATGATCTTCTTGGCCAGAGCCTTTTCTTCCTCATTCGAGTAGAAGACGACGCTCCGATACTGGGTGCCGCTATCCGGTCCCTGACGATTCAAGGTTGTGGGATCGTGCGCCACGAAGAAAATGCGCAGAAGGTCGCCCCGTGAGATGACCTTTGGATCAAAAAACACTTTGACGGATTCCGCATGACCGGTCGTGCCCGAGCAGACCTCTTCGTAGCTCACGCCCGACTGGGCTCCTCCGGCATAACCGCTCTCAACCGCATAGACTCCCTTCAGGTCCTCGAGAAGTGACTCCACGCACCAGAAGCAACCTCCGCCGACCACAAGGGTCGATGCGCCCTTAGGCACCGGGGCGTCCTTAATCGCTGCCTGACTAGCCTCCGCTGGTGTACTCATGCAACCTGCCACGGTAGATCCTAAAATGGTGAGGCTGAGTATCGAATTCCAAAAGCTCATATAACGTTTCTACTCCCGTTCAGTGATTGGCATAAGCCGCCAAACGGGAGCCGAGTTCCAAACGCGAGCGAAGGACCTAAAAGTCGACTTTCTTGCCGCCTAAGATTACGTTTATTGAGGTCTTTGTTTGGATTCGAGGCAATGGCTGAGCTTTTTCGAGCGCCGCGCCCGGCCCGTAACCAGCCATGTTCATCATGGCCGCATCGACGTTCTGAAATATAGCTGCCGGGACGGACACCTTTGTGCGGTCCGGAGCCATGAACATCGTCTTTGTCACTCGATCGCGCACGTCCGCCATTTGCATAAATCCCATGTCGCCCATCAACTCGTTTGCAAATACTTCGGAAGAGGTCCAGAGCACCAACGTGCTTTTGCCCTCCATTCCCATGATGGTGGCGTATTGGCCAAGTACGTTGGGAATTAACTTCCACTCGAAGTTAATCGCCTTCTTTAGATCGATTTTCTTGTTCAGATTCGGCGCGCTGAATTCAATTGGCGCCAAAAAATTTACGTTATCCGGCGCTTCGATCTCGACATTGCCCGTATAGGTTGTAGTGAGAGAGTATTTGCCAACCAAAGAAGCCATCGCATCAATCTGGCCGGGTTGCTTTGGAGTTGGCCAAAAGCCCGTGGTCCAGTTGGGGCGATAGAAATAGGAGTTGCCCGGCCTGCTTTCCCGCGCTTTTTGCTTCATGGCTTCCTTTTGCTCGTCCGTCAGGTCTCCCCATCGTACGATCTTAGGCTGGCCTTCTTTGACGGTTTCAGATGATCCCCAATAGATTTTCATCGTAAAGTCGGGAGTGGAATCGGGGTCGAAGTCTCGTGCCGGGCCACTTGAAGTCCCAGTTGGACGGTACAGATCCAAATTGAGTTGGTCCCCTTGCTTTAAGCCCGGTGGCGGCACAAGGGTGGCCGTTGCATCTTGGGGAGCAATACCTTGCGACCACAACCGTACGTTCAAAATGCGAGCCGCCTTGCCCGCGAACATCATTGCCTCGGGAGGCAATTTGAATCCAGGAGGTAGTTCACTCAAATCAGGAATCTCCATCCCGGCTATGCGCCCAACCTTGGTCTCTGCAAGGATGGCCAGAAAAGCCTGATCCTCAGACGCTGCCGAAAAATTGGCTCCGCCAACGAGCGCCAGCGCACATAAATTTCCAATCATTCTTTCCTCCTAAACACACGGCTCACCTGGTGTTTGACACCGAACGCACCTATTTTCCCTTAATCTTGCATTTGATGTCCAAAAATTAACCCTAGCGACGTTGGGGAGAATTCTTTAGAATGGATGCGGACATGGCAAAGACACTGTCGGGGCCGGGAAAGAGGCAATTCGGCCAAACTTATCGGCGCGATGCATGGTGGCTCACGCCTGCAGCAACTTTCATAGTTCTCACCGGATTCATTGTTTATGCGACGTGGGCGGCATTCCAAAGCGCAAATTACATTCACGGCAACTATCTGTCGCCCTTCTATTCGCCCGAGCTATTTGGGAATTCACCGCACGCGTGGTTTGGACCTAAGCCCGGGTGGTGGCCCGGCTGGTTGCCGTTTTCACCGGCGCTGATTATCCTGCCTTTCCCGGCACTGTTCCGATTCACTTGTTACTACTACCGGGGCGCGTATTACAAAGCATTTTGGGCGGACCCGCCAGCTTGTGCTGTAGGTGAGCCACGCAAGGGATACACCGGGGAAAACGGACCCCCGTTGATCCTCCAAAACATTCACCGGTACTTCCTGTACTTTGCCCTGCTGTTCCTGATCGTGCTCTGGCATGATGCGTGGAAAGGCTTTTGGTTTCCTGTGGGAGACATGGTCAACTACGCGCCCGCCGGAGTCGGGCCGAAGCCGGATCAAGCTATGCAATTTGGAATTGGAATCGGCTCCCTGGTTCTCTTGCTGAACACTACGCTATTAACCTTCTACACCATCTCTTGCCACTCATTCCGGCATCTGATCGGGGGAAGAAAGGATTGTCTGTCCAAGCGGAAGACTCAGCTTGCATGCTATTCCTGCGTATCTGGACTAAACACCAAACACATGCTGTTTGCCTGGTGCAGCTTGTTCGGCGTGATGTTCGCCGATCTTTACATCCGGCTGGTCGCGACAGGGGTCTGGAGCGATTTTCGGATTCTATAACCTTTTCAGGTACATCTCCCGGAATTCGACGACCATGTCCATGCCGCCGTGGAGTTGGAGGGCGACTACGCCTTCCTGACGACCAGGCAAGTCTTCGATGTCGGTAATGGTCTTGCCGTTCAGCTTGACGCGATATCGCAATCCGTGTGCGGAAACTTCCATCTTTGACCATTGGCCGGGTACGAACTTGGCCGTCGCGTGTATCTCCGGGGTTGGCTTGAATACCCAGCCTCTGCCTGCTGTTTCCCAAATTCCCGCAACGTCGTCGATTGCGTCAATTTCGGCTTGAAATCCCTTTACCAGCGGCTGCTCGGTTATGCGCTCAGCGCGAAAATAGAACCCGCTGTTTCCGCTGGAAATTCTAAACTCTAATTTAGCCTCAAAATTTCTGACGGGCTTGTCCAAGATCAGGACGCCCTGTTCATCGGATTTCTTGCATTCACCCCGCAGAACTCCATTTTCCACGGTCCAAGTTCCTCCACCAACAACTTCCCATCCGGAAAGGCTTTTGCCATCGAAAATCTTGTCATTGGCAGTAAGGAGGAGCAGCAATCCGAGCATCGCCTATTGTGGCGTGATCCAGTATTCTTTCGCCAAGGGGAACCGCAATGAAAGAGAATCAGGAAGGGCTGTCCAGTTCGGACAAGATCGACGCCATCATCGAGCGCATTAGCGGCTGGCGGGGCAAGACGCTGGGCGAACTGAGAAGGCTCATTTTGACGGCCGGCCCGAATATCCAAGAAGAGGTCAAGTGGGTCAAGCCCTCCAATCCCGATGGCGTGCCGGTGTGGTCCTGCTCCGGGATCATTTGTACGGGCGAGACTTACAACGACAAGGTGAAATTGACGTTTGCAAAAGGAGCCTCTATCGCTGACCCTGCAGGTCTATTCAATGCCAGCCTCGATGCTGGAACTCGTCGAGCAATCGATTTCATCGAAGGTGAAACCATCGACGCAGCGTCATTTCAAGCGTTAATTCGAAGCGCCGTAGACGCGAACGCTAAACGATAGTTCGGAGGAAATATACGCGGTGCTGCAGATAAAGCGAGTCTATGAAGAGCCATCGGAAAAGGATGGGATCCGAATTCTCGTGGACCGGCTATGGCCGAGAGGAGTTTCAAAGGAAAGGGCAAAGATAGTCCGCTGGGCGAAAGAGCTTGCGCCCTCGCCGGAACTGCGGACTTGGTTCCACCATGATCCCGAAAAGTGGCCGGAGTTTTTAAAGAGGTACGCCGAAGAGCTTCAGGCGCAGCCGGACGCTCTCGACGAATTAGAGCGACTCGCCAAGGATCAGACCGTAACCCTGATTTATTCAGCCCAAAGTGAAGATCGAAATCAAGCCGCCGCGATTCTTCACGTGTTGGAATCGCGACGGCGCTGATTTGTTAGAACTTGAAATTGGCTGACAGGTAAACGCTTGGCTTGATCGGGCCGAATCCATCGCGAAGACCAATCTGTCCAAAAGGATTGACACCGAACGACAGGGGTCCAGACTTCATCAGGTCCAGGCCTCTTGGATGCGATTGCAACTGGAATCCGTACTTATTAACCTGCGTCAAAGAGACCAGAACGCCAGCTCCACCAAGAATTGCCAAAGTCGTATCGTCCTGAAGCAATCCAACCGCTAAAACTACGGCGGACACGATGAGGACTGTGTTCCACATCTGCTTTGAGGAGCTTTGATATGAAAGCTGGGTGGGAATAATGAATTTGCTTTCCTGGGCTCCGGCGGTTCCAACAAGGGTCATTCCGATCGCGGCGGCGGCGGCGGCTTTAAAGCCGATGCTTCTAACTAACATTGCATACCTCCATTCAACAATTAGTAAGGCGATGCATTGTGCAAATCCAGTTCCATCATTTCGAAAACAAGATCAATGATCTTGGATCCATTTCTTCATTATCGAGATGATTTCGGGATTGAATTGGCTGCCCGGCTTGCCCCATTTGTCGAAGCTGTCCTGGAAGCTCGCCGTGTTGTAAAAGCCGTGATCGCTGTTCGGAACCACCTGGAATTCAGCCAGTCCAGGATGGGCTGCATTCACCGCGGTCGCAACCTGTTCCTGGCATGACCGCAGACTAATCCAGTCGCACTCGCCGAATAGTGCCAGCACTCCAGTAGAAGTCAACTTCGACCAGTAGTCGCAGAAGTTCTTATCATTCACTTCCTGCATGTACTTGATGCTGCGTACGCCCATCATAACTCCGTCGGCGGAAGTCTGACTGATTACCGGTTCCAACTCCGGATGATTCTTCTTGATCCAGTCGATAGTGCGCTTTTCGTTGTACAGATAGTGATAAACAGCTACTGTCTTGCGGACTTCACGGTCGATCTCCGCCCGAGTCTGGCCAGCCAATGGACCTTGGACGCGGGCGGCCTTAATCTGCCACTCCAACCAAGAGTCGGGAACGGTACCGTAGGTAATGATCCCTTTTACAGGATGCTCCGCGGCCACGATCGGCGCGTGGCATCCGCCCATGCTGTGTCCGAATATATATATCCGGGAGGCGTCGATGAAATCGTAATTGCCCAACACTTTGAGCGTTTGGCGGTAAATATCCAATTCCTCGTCGAACCCCACAAAGAGCGCAGGACCGCCTTCGCTATCCCCAACGCCGGGCTTTTCGACGCGGACTGTTACCCACCCATCATCGGAAAACGACTTCAGGATTTTGGACATCCCGTTGGGTCCGGTTAATGGCGTCTCCACCGAACTGGCATTGATCCCCTGGATCCAAAACATAACCGGCCTCTTTCCGGGAGCCGTGGGCTTCGTTATGAAGGTTCGGATCCGGTGTCCGTTACTGACCACGGATTCATAAAGCGTCTGGTAATTGCTTCCGTTGTCGGCCGGTTTGGGTTGGACCTTTACCTCGACGACCTGCTCCTTGCCTTGGCGCCGGACATTGAGCTTGACTGTGGATTTGTCGACTGCGGATCGGACGAGTTCATTCCATTCGCCAAAGGATTTGAATCGTTTGCCGTCGACTCCGGTGATCAAATCATTGGTCTCTAAACCATTAGCAGCCGAAGCTACTTGCAGCGCTTCTTGTGCTTCCAGCTTTTCTTGTTGACGAACGGCGTCGGGAACCGCACGTAGAGGGATGCCGAGAGTGCCTTTGCGGGGCAATGGATCGGCGCCAGCAAACGCCGCGAAAATCGCTATTGAGATGGAGAGGAAGAGACGCATTGCACCAGACTACGAATTTGGTACCGAACAAGGTTCCAACGGCGATAATGAACTGTGGGCGTCGTCATCCTTGCGATCTATGGGTTGTTTGCGCTCGTGGCGTTGTCCAACTTGATCCTAATGCGTCGTCCCAAGCCGATTGGCAGTTCCGACGAGTTCTGCGCATTGATTCCCGCGCGTAACGAAGAAGCCAATCTCGCAGAATTGATTCCCCAGCTTAAGAATCAACTTCCCGTCCCTCCAAAGATCTATGTATATGACGATGAGTCGACCGACCAAACGAGCAAAGTTGCCCAGGAAAACGGGGCGATTTTGCTGCGAGCAATGGAGTCGTTGCCTGCGGGTTGGACCGGTAAAAACCGCGCCTGCCACGAATTGGCCAAGGCGGCGACGGAAGACTCCAATGCGAAGTGGTTTCTTTTCCTAGATGCCGATGTGCGCGTGGACTCGGATTTTTTGCAACGTCTTTCCAACCTGGCAAAGCAAGCTGGTCCACGAGTTGGAGTGTTAACTGGGTTCGGCAAAATGCTCCCCGGCCGTGGATCCGAGCCCCTTGCTTTAGCCTGGGTTGGCTGGATCCTCCTGGCCACGAACCCGTTTGGAATCGTGTCGCGCACCAGGCTGGGGCACAACGGTTTCACCAATGGACAGATACATGCGTGGCGCTCGGATGTTTACTCGCGCCTCTGGCCAAACCAGCTAGTGAAGGGGAGGTTGCTGGAAGACGTCGCGATGGGAAGACTCTGTGCCAAGGAGAAAGTCCGAATCGAAGTCGCGAACCTCAGCGCTGGCATGCGAGTTCGCATGTACGATACATGGCGCGAAGCGGTGAATGGAATGAGCAAGAACAGCTATGAAATTGCTGGAAATACTTGGGGGACAATCGGAATCGCCGCGTTCTTTTTGACCCTTTCTGTACTCTGGGTATTTGCCGGACCAAATCTACTTTGGGCGCTCCTGCTTTTCACGGTGAGCGGGTTGTCGGTTGCAGCAACCGTGAGGGGGACTATCTGGCCGGCATTACTGATGCCGGGGGTGTGTCTGGTTGGATCAGCGACAATATTACGTTCGCTGGTTTGGAAACGTAAGGGCCGGACGACATGGAAAGGACGAACTTATTCTTAGTGGTCGTAGTCCACAGGGGGCGCATCCGTCTTTGCCCGAAATAAGAGCAAAGTCCCGCCTAAAAGCATTCCAAACGCCGCTCCAATGAGGAATCCGATGACGATTTCAGACAGGTAATAAACTTGGTAGAACGAGTCGCCGGCTGAGTTAAACAGGGGCCACAAAAACGAGCCAAGAACTCCGAAGGTAAAAGGGGCAACTCCGAATGCCCCGACCAAAGCAAGCTTATCTGCTTCGCGATCGCGTTCCATCGAATCCATTATCGCATATCCGATCAGTG
This sequence comes from Fimbriimonadaceae bacterium, assembly GCA_035248525.1. Classification (GTDB taxonomy): domain Bacteria; phylum Armatimonadota; class Fimbriimonadia; order Fimbriimonadales; family Fimbriimonadaceae; genus 55-13. The sequence continues at coordinate 18,343 of DATFHI010000149.1, forward strand.
AGCGGCAGTAGCCTCCGCTACCGTGCCCGTCATCTCGATCTCTTGCTTTCCATTGCGCTCTACAAGGTTTCCGCATGGGCCTCCGCCAGCGGGGCTGGGACGCAATCCCTCGACAATCGTTCGATCAAACCGGTAGACCGGGAAGTAGTATTGTGCCACCTCTTCAGCAACGCCTTCAATGTAGTGGCCAACGATAATCCGTCGGAACCGATTCTTCGATTCATTTGGACCCGAACCATGGATCAGGGAACCGTTGAAGAAAAGCATGTCGCCTTCTTTCATCACGCATGGAACTGCGTCCATCTCCTTTGGAATAGGAACTTGATCCCCGGTAAAGCTCCTTTGCGAGTCCGAAGTGCCCGGGCAGAGCATGGGGATTCCATGAGATCCCGGCACGATGGACATACATCCGTTTTCTTGGTCGATGTCCTCCAAGGCAAGCCAAGCCGCCATGCACGTGCCGGGCTCCGCCTTGAGATACCTCTGATCTTGGTGAAGGGCCTGACCTTTTGCCCCCGGCGGTTTGAAATAGATCATCGTCTGCACCGCCAAAGGTTCACGGTCGTAAAAGACGGTCAAAAACTGGCGGATGCGCTCATCCACCATGTAGTCCATTGCGACCGAATCGCCGCGGTGGGGCTGTAATAACCGGGGATAACGCTTCAGCGGATCGTCGCTTTCCGGGTGAACTCCGCCCTCTGCCCAACCATCGCCTCCGCGCTCGACCATGTTCGTGAAGTAATCGCGGAGCGCTTGAGTTTCCTCAGGCTTGAACAACCCCTCGACGAGGAGATAGCCGTTTGCTTTGTAGAATTCCACTTGTTCCGTCGTGGGCGACATATCGTCTAGCATATCCCCATTTGGTCGGACTAAAACCGCCGCTCGATTACCTGTTTTCTGGGACCATTCGCCACGGTTGCGTAATTCGTCGTTTACATCAACCAGGAGGACGCTATGTACCAACAAACCGACGAAACCGCTGCATCAAATAGCGCATTAACTACTTTAGTCGTTGTCTTACTCGTCGCGATCGTTGCCATCGTTATTGGCTATTTTGCCTGGTGGGCTCCGTCGCGTGACACCGTTGTCGTCCCATCCGGACCAGACACGGTGGTCGTACCGAATAACACAACCCCGATTCCTGGACCGCCAGGGCCCGCTGGACCTTCTGGAGCGCCCGGACCTGCCGGATCGCCAGGACCGAGCGGCGCACCCGGCCCAAGTGGAGCCCCAGGCCCGAGCGGAGCGCCGGGTAACTCTGGAACCACCGGTTCCCTCGGAACGACCGGCTAGCTAATTGGTAAGTTCTCCGTTGGGGTGTCCCTCTCCATGAGGGCCCCCACGGCGCGAAGTGGATCGATCTGCCCGTGAATCACGCTTTCGATGGCGTTGAACACCGGCAGGTCGATCTCGTATTTTCTAGCCAATAACTGTACAGAACTACTGGTGGCTACCCCTTCCACCACCTGCCCAACTTGTTCTAAAGCTTGCGCCAGCGGTATCCCTTGGCCAAGCAACTTGCCCGCCCGGTAGTTCCGACTCAGATTGCTGCTTGCAGTGGCGAATAGGTCGCCAACTCCGGCAATTCCTAAAAAGGTCTCGAGTTTCGCTCCCATTTTCTGGCCGAGCGAGATCATTTCCTTCAATCCGCGTGCCAGAAAGGCGCCCTTGGTGTTGTCCCCAAACCCTAGGCCGTCGGACATTCCCGCTCCCACGGCGATCACGTTCTTCAGGGCTCCGGCAAGCTCGACTCCAGTCACGTCGTCGCTCTTATAAACGCGGAAAGTGCGGCAGTTGAACGTGGTGCGGATGGCTTCGGCGATCTCACCTTTTCGACAGGCCGCAATTGCCGCAGTTGGGATTCCACGTACGATCTCGATGGCCAAGTTGGGGCCGCTCAATGCCCCAACCTCAGCATTGGGCAGGGCTTCCGAGGCGACGTCGGTCACCATCTTCGCCGAACCGGGTTCCAAGCCCTTGGATGCCATGACGACCAAGGGATGCGTACCCACAATCTCTGCCATGACCTGA
>DATFHI010000150.1:0-2907 GCA_035248525.1 Fimbriimonadaceae bacterium
GAAAATGCCCCGCGCATATTGAGCGCTCGTTGCTCGCGGGTCAATCCAACTTGCGGACGAGTGGCTTTAATTCGGTACAGCACGTTCGTTCTCACCTTCCCCCTTGGCATCCCTTCGGACAAGTAGAGCGATTGGTTGAACCCTCTCAACATCCACCGGCGCCAATGGATGGGAACTGGAATCACCAGGTCGAACCGCTCCAATCTCTGATGATCGTAGCCGCTTCGCATCAACTTTGCCAGTGGACGTACGAGCGAAGTAATCCGGTCGTATTTGAGCCGGTGGACAGCTTGTTCAGCACGGGTGCAGTAGTTGAACAGCGAAATGGTTATATCAACTGCATCTGAGCCCGGTTTGGGGGTGGAGTCCAATGCTTGGAATTCCGACATGCAGTTGTCGCAAATCGCCGGACCGAACCGTCCACACAGTCCGCATTTCGAAGGAAAGATCGCTTCCAGGAGAGGGTTCTCCACAAACCCAATCATACATAAACGACAAGGGCCCCGCTGTTATTAGCAGCGAGGCCCATGATTCCCTTTAGAAATCTAAGCGTCTCCCCGAGTGTGGCCGAACGTCGGCTCGAATGGAATCAAACCTAGGCGCGTCGCTGCGCGGAAAGCTTGGACTCGATTGTTCACTTGCAATTTGTCGTAAATGTTCGCAAGGTGAAAGTCGACCGTCCGCTTGGACACGTACAAAGCATCAGCCGCTTCCTTGCTGCTGTGGCCTTGCGCAATCAGACTTAGCACCTCGATTTCTCTCTTCGTCAGCCGGACTGCTCGGTTGGAGCCTTCCGGTCTAGACGTGGTTGGCATTGGCATTAACCCACCCCTCACTTGATTTCTAACCGCCTGCATTGTTATTTCCACACAGCCCAGCATTTTTGAGATGATTGGAAAGATTTTTTGCGCAATGGCGATAGTCTTGCCAACCCTATGAGGTCCTGCCAATCCTGCTCATCGATGTCTTCCCCGTTCAGATCGAAGCCAGGAACTTCAACACAAAACGTTTTATTCTCTTTTTGAGGTCAGGCAAGATTACTAGCCAAGGAATTGCCCTGAAGTCCGCAAATTCTGTCGTACCTGTAAGGATTACTGGGACCTAGTACGCCAACATTCTCGCCCCTTCCGCGGCTTTGCAGGCCATAAATCCACCATCTTTGGATGTTCGCTCGCGGTAGCCGCGCGACACGGCTTGGATAAAATCTTCCACCATTTGCACTTCAACAAGGGCGATGCAAGCCCCGCCAAACCCTGCTCCTGTCATCCGCGCACCAACGCAGCCTGGAGCCGTCCAACTGCATTCCGCCATCGCATCCAACTCCAATGAAGTGACTTCATAATCCTCGCGCAAACTCAAGTGGCTGGCTTTCATAAGCTCTCCGAGTCGGCCCAGATCGATCGACTCCAATGCAGTTCCAAAGTCGCGGCAACGTTGGTTCTCCGTAATGACATGTCGGGCGCGGCGAAAGGCGAGCTCGGTCATGGAGTTTTGGGCGCTGAGCAAGGAATCCATGGACGCATCCCTCAGGGCCGGGACTGCGAGGGCAGCAGCGGCTTCTTCACATTCGGATCGGCGTTGATTGTAAGCGGATGCAGAAAGCGAGCGTGGGGTGCGGGTGTCGCATAGGATGAGCACCAGCGAGTCTGGAATTGGGAAGTATTCGATCTCCAGAGTTCGCGAATCGAGGAACATAGCGTTGCCGGCTTTGCCCATTGCGCTCGCCATTTGGTCCATGATCCCGCAGTTGACACCCACGAACTCGTTTTCGCAGATTTGGGCGAGCAGGGCCAAAGTGCGGTTATCCAGATTCAAATCGGCCGCCTTGTTCCAGGCCACCGCGAATGCCATTTCGATGGCTGCGCTGCTACTTATTCCGCTGCTCAGCGGCACCGTGCTGTTCACTACGCCCTGCAGATTGGGCAAATCCTGGCGAATGTGTTGGCGGAGCGCCCAACCGATCCCGGCGGCATATCGGGCCCACCCCTTCAGGTCGCCCGGCTCGACCCGGTTTACATCGAATGCCCGCCCTTTTCCCGCCTGAAGAGAGTCCAACAGGGTTTCGCCGTCAGAAGTGGAAAATCCCAATTCGACCCGCCGGTCGATGGCGGCCGGAAAAACAAAGCCGTCGTTGTAATCTGTGTGCTCGCCGATGAGGTTGACTCGCCCGGGGGCCGCACAAAGATGGCTTGGAGAACGGCCAAATAGAGCGTGAAAGTTCTCGACAATCAGATCTTGCGGCACCCATCCGTCTTACCCGCTAGCGTGCCCATGTTGTCATACCTGGTGGGATTGCTGGCATTCAGGTTAAAGCGTTGTGGAACGAACTGCTTGGTTTAGCGGGCGCTCAACCGACCGCCCGAGTGCCCGCGAACCTTCAAAACTCCACCGTGAGTTTCCGGGCTAAAATCGGCAATGCCCGATCCGATCGTCGAAAAGATCCAAGCCTGGCTCAAAGACCACGAAAGCGAACTCCTTGCCGACACGCAAACTATGCTTCGATTTTCCTCGATCGAGGGCGAAGCTTCGGAATCGGCCCCATTTGGAATTGAAAACCGAAAGGCTCTAGACTTTGCCCTGTCGCTCTGCGAGAAGTGGGGCTTTCAGACTCGTGACCTCGAGGGTTTTGCCGGTTGGGGAGAAGTTGGATCCGGCGAGCGACTAGTGATGTCGCTTGGCCATCTCGATGTTGTTCCCGTCGGCCCTGGTTGGAAACACGAACCATTTGGAGCCGAAATCGACGGTGGATACATCTACGCCCGTGGAGCGGAAGACGACAAGGGTCCGACGATGGCTTCGCTCTATGCAATTCGGGCGATCAAAGAGGTTTGCCCCAACCTTCCCGCCCGATTGCGGCAAGTTTTCGGTTGCGACGAAGAGTCAGGGTTCCTTTGCGTTGACCGCTAC